>NZ_QUJI01000029.1:0-35456 GCF_003480545.1 Clostridium sp. AM29-11AC | reverse complement strand
CCCGCAATTCATTCAAAAATCTTCATTTTAGACTTGACTTTTAATAGTTAGTCTTTCCTCCTATCTTTTCTAGCCTCCGATCTGGCTCATGGATTTTCGTTCGCTGACGGACTCTGCCCGGTCAAAGCAGTGGGCGGGGGGCTTTGAGCGGACAGCAGCCTCAATGGCACTGCTAATCTCACACAGCAGCTCGTCTCTGTCTCTGTGCTGGCCTCTGAGGACAGGGGCCAGACGGATGCCGTCCTCGTAGCAGAGACAGGGCTTTAATGTCCCCGTGCTGGTGAGGCGAATCCTGTTGCAGGAAGAACAGAAGGAGTGGCTGACTGCCTCGATAAAGCCCACCGCGCCCTGAAAGCCCGGGGCTGTGTAATATCTGGCAGGACCGTTTCCTCTCCTTTCTCCCTCGGGGAGGGGCGAGAGCAGAGGCCACTGTTCCTTCAGACGCATAAGGGCAGAGGAGGGAGAGGGGGGCCCTCCCGCCTCTGTCCGGGCACCGGGGCCAATGGGCATCTGTTCGATAAAGCGCACGTCTACGGGAAGCTCCCGGGCGAGAGCTGCCAGGGGAAGAAGCTGAGACTCGGTTTCCGGAAGCATTACCGCATTGATCTTCGTCCTGAGCTTTCCGGAGCAGAGCTTCACAGCGTCCAGTACCTGCACAGGGCTTCGGGAACTCCTTGTGATCTCCTGAAACTGCTTTTCATCGAGGGTGTCAAGGCTTACGTTCACTCCGTCCAGCCCGGCCGAAAGAAGCTCTTCCAGATGTTCAGGGAGCAGCAGGCCGTTTGTGGTGAGTGTCACCTGCCGGACGCCGGGAAGGGCTTTCAGCCGCCTGATAAAATCCGGACAGTCTTTTCTGAGCAGCGGCTCGCCGCCGGTGATTTTAAACCGGTCGATGCCAAGCCCCACAGAAGCCTCGGCGACGAGGAGCAGTTCCTCATAGGTAAGGATATTCTCGTGAGCCGTCAGAGGGACACCCTCCTTCGGCATACAGTAGCGGCAGCGAAGGCTGCACCGGTCCGTGACAGAGATGCGCAGATAATCGATGGTTCTGCCGAAGGGATCAGTCATGGCCGCCCTCCTGAAAAGAGAAATCCCCGCTTTTTCCGCCGTGTTTCTCAACAAGGTGCACCTGCTCGATCACCATTCCCCGGTCAATGGCCTTGCACATGTCATAGACAGTCAGGAGGGCTGCGGAAACCCCGGTCAGGGCCTCCATCTCCACCCCGGTCCGGTCGGTGCAGCGGACGGTGCACACGGCTTCCACGTAACATTTCTCTTCTGACTCTTCGGACAGGGAAAAATCTACGGTGCTTTTGGTAAGGTTCAGCCGGTGGCATAGAGGGATCAGATCGGCCGTATGTTTGGAGGCCATGATCCCGGCAATCTGCGCCACTCCCAGCACGTCTCCCTTTTTTGCCGTCCTGTTCTTTACGGCTTCGAAGCACTGGCGGCTCATGCGTATCCGGCCCCTGGCCACAGCTGTCCTTTCGGTGGCTGCCTTTTCGCTTACGTCCACCATCACGGCATTGCCGTTTCTGTCAATATGTGTAAAATCCATTTGAAAACCTCCTATAACCTCCTATATTCCCTTTCCGAACCCGCAGTTTGGAAAATGGCATTCCGGGCAGTTCAGACACAGTCCCCCATGCCCCAGACCGGAGAGCCAGTCAGAGGTCACAGGCACATCTGCCAGAAGCCTCGGGAGCACCAGGTCAAAAATCGTCCGCCCTGCGTACATGACGCAGCCGGGCAGTCCGCATACCGGCCTTCCGTCAGGCAGGTAGGACATTAAGAACATGGCTCCCGGAAGAACCGGAGCTCCGTAGCTGACAATTCTGGCTCCGGAGTTGCGGATAGCCAGGGGAGTGCGGTCGTCGGGATCCACGCTCATTCCCCCGGTGCAGAAAATCATCTCGATCCCTTCATCGGCCATGCGGCGGATCGCTTTTGTAATCTCCTCGTCCCTGTCGTCGCAGATTTCGTGGGCAGCCATGACGCAGCCGTATTCGGCCAGCTTTTCTTCGATCACAGGGGTAAAGGTATCCTCTATCAGACCCCGGTAGACCTCGCTTCCGGTGGTGACGACGCCGAAGCTCTTAGCCCGGAAGGGCAGGACAGAGAGGAGAGGTTCTGTGCCGGCTGCAGCCCTGGCCTCCTCCATCCTGTCCTTTTTGATGACCAGAGGGATGACTCTGGTGCCGCACAGCCGGTCGCCTGCCCTGACGGGAAAACCGCCTGCTATGGTGGCGATCATCATGTCCCCCAGTTGATTAATGCTCCCAAGCCGCTCAGTGTCTGCCATGAACAGTCCGTCCCTGTCGGCGATCAGCTCAATTTTCCCCTCCTTTGGGGCGGTGGCGTGCATGCCGGGGCCCTGGCAGAGCTGGCGCAGAATTTCCGCTGCGTCATTTTCGTGGAGCATGGTGTCGTCGTTTTCCCAGATGTAGACATGCTCTTTCCCCACGCTTAAAAGTACCGGGATATCCTCAGGCCTGATAATATGGCCTTTCCTGAAGACGGCATCCTTGGTAACACCCTTTATAATCTGCGTAATATCGTGGCAGAGCACCTGTCCCACTGCATCCTCTGTGCGCATCAGCTTCATACGATAACCTCCTGAAAAATAATCTGTCCTTCCCTTTGGAAAGACATAAAAAAGCTGTCAAAACCAGAAAGTCCTGACAGGATCTGTCAAAACCGCCGGTCTGACAGGGCTGCCCCTCCTGCCGCCGTGATGTGCGCCGGCAGGCAGCAGACAGCAGTCAGCAGAGCGCAGGCAGCTGCGCTTAAATTATGTTCCTTATGTTCCTGTTTATACGTTCGTTTTGTTTGCGAATAACGATAGCTCAAGTATACCATACCGCCTGTTTTGGCTGCAAGAAAAAGGCAGACAGGGAGACGTAAAAAAACAGGGGTCAACCGTCCGTTATTTTTGTGAACGATTAACGAAAATGCCTGTAAAATAAAGAAACTGGAAAAAGAGACTCCCCATTTCAGGAAGGGGATGATAGAATGGTGGAAGCATAACTTCGGCGCCGGAAAGATCCGGATGTGCCCTGGCAAAAAACAGGGCAGAGCAGGAAGCAGGAGAAACGGGGAACAGGAGAAACAGAAAATGGAGAGGCGTTTTAAAATACAGTCAAATCTGCGCATCGTAAACTGCGAAAAAAAGGAAAAGGCCTTTGGGCCGGGGATCGCTGCCCTTCTCGAGGGAGTTGAGACTCATGGCTCTCTGAGAAAAAGCGCAGCCCTGATGAATATGAGCTACAGCAAGGCATGGACGGTACTGCACGGATGTGAGGCGCAGCTGGGATTTGCGCTTTTAAACAGCCGTATCGGAGGAAGGTGCGGCGGCGGAGCAGAGCTGACGGAAGAGGGAAAAGGACTTCTGGAAAACTACCGGGCCTTCGAGAAGGAGGCCGGAAGAGAGCTTGGAGATCTGGCAAAGAAATATTTCCCCGGGTATTTTTCCGAAGATTTTCCAGAGGAGCCCAGAGGAGAGAGCGGCGGCAGAAACTGCAGAGGAGCGAGAGAGCCTGGAAACGGCGAAGACCATGGAAACAGGGAAAACCGTGGAAACGGCGAAAGCCAGGAAAGCCTTCAGGGTACGACGTCTGGCGGCTTTAAGCGTCCGTGGATCCTGGTGCGGGGAGCCGGGGATCTGGCGACAGGCATTATCCTCAGGCTCTGGAGCTGCGGGTTTCGGGTGGCGGTGACAGAGTGCAGGAAGCCCTCGGCCATCCGCCGCCGCGCTGCCCTCTGTGAGGCCGTCTGGGAGGGGACATCCTGTGTGGAGGGAGCCCGCTGCCGCAGGGTTGAAACCCTCCGGCAGGCAGAGCTTGCCGAAGAGGAGGGCGTGATCCCCCTGTTTGTAGACGAGGAGGCAGCCTGCATCCGTCTGCTGCACCCGGCGGCCGTCATAGACGCCATTCTGGCCAAGCGGAATCTGGGAACCGCCAGGGAGATGGCCCCCATCACCGTGGGGGTGGGGCCGGGCTTTACTGCCGGGGAGGATGTGGACGCGGTGGTGGAAACCATGAGGGGACACTTCCTGGGACGTGTGATCTGGCAGGGAGCCGCCATTCCCAATACGGGAATCCCGGGAGAGATAGGGGGATTTTCCTCGGAGCGGGTGATCCATTCCCCCGCCTCCGGCCCCATGCGGTTTGTGAAGGAAAACGGAAAAACGGCCGTGGATATCGGAGCGGCGGTGAAGAAAGGGCAAATCATCGCCTGGGCAGGGGATACGCCGGTTTATGCCTCCCTGGACGGAGTTCTCCGGGGTTTAATCCGGGAAGGCTATGAGGTGAAAAAGGGATTAAAAATTGCAGACATTGATCCGAGACCGGAGCAGGCCGCCTTCTGCGATACGGTTTCAGACAAAGCCAGGGCTGTGGCGGGAGGGGCAGTGGAAGCCCTTCTGGCGGCTTCGGCCAGAAAAGGAATCAGGCTTCTGTAGTGCTGTCCAGTTCAGCAGTTGAAAAACAGCCGAAAGCAGCAAAAAACAACTGAAAAACAGCCGAAAACAGGTGTCTCTTCCCCTGTCAGGAAATTTCGTCAAATATCCACTCCCACAGAGGAAAGGAGTGGGAGTTCAGACTTCCCATGCGGCAGTCCAGCCCCTGGTCTGACAGCAGCCGGGCGGCTTTTCTGGCCTCACGGAGGAGGGAGGAGGCGTCTGGCCCGCCAGAGCCCTTCCGGGAGCAGAGCAGATCAGCCTGGTTTAAGAGGATCTTGACTGGAAAGATCTGGGAGGACGGGGAGCTTTCCGGACTCTTCTCCTGAAGGACAGGAAGGGCGCGCCCTGCAGCCCGGATCGCATCTTCGATGCAGAAGACAAGCTCAGAGGCTCCTGCGATCTGACGGGGGTTTTCCTTCCAGCCCGGATGCAGTTCATAGCGGTGGACGCAGTCACACACAGGTCTTCCCAGGGCAGAGAGACCTGCCACGATAAGGCACAGGCTGGTTTCCGGCGGAAGGACAGGCTCGCCTTTCCGGTGGAGCTTTAGGGGAAGATGTCTGGAGCCGTCCGCCTCGCAGACCGTAAGATCTGCTGTCCGGCAGGCCGCCTGCAGGAGCTTTTCATCTAGGGATGTCAGTTTCCCGGCCCCGGCACTTTTCCCCGCGCACACAATCCCCGGCTTTTTTAGAGACTGTTTCAGGGACGCCCAGTCCGGATTTGCCAGAAGCTCCCTGCTCTCGGGGGGATTTAATGGATAAATATGGGTGGTGGTTGTGTAAAATACGGAAAGCCCCCGATCAGAGCCTTCTCTGGCCAGGCGTTTCAGGGCGGTGGTTTTTCCGCCGGAGCCGATGACAGCGATGACAGGGCGGCTCTTCTCCCTGTCCGGACGGTTTAGTAAGTCAGACAAAGCTTCTCCTTTCCGCCGAAGCATTCCCCCCTGGTTTCAGAGCCGGAAAGCAGCGGCAGGCTGCCGGCAGATGAACAGACGGCGTATAAACAGGCATGTAAATAGTTATAAGTATATAATATTCAAGTCTAGCGGATTCCAGCAGGAAAGACAAGCACCTGAGTCTGCATTCCCCGAAAGAACCGGACAGAAGTGGGATGGGAATGAGGCACAAACAGCTTGACAAACCGATTTTCACAGCGTAAAATCAGCCTGTGGACAAATGGAAACATGGCTGAGAAGAGGCCCAGTAGATTCTGATACACTTCCAGAGAGGGGATGACAGGTGGGACATTCCCGTGTCACTCAGAGTTGAACCTTCCTCGGAGCTGTGCATGAGGCAGAGATAAGAACAGAAATTGAGAAAATCCTGCGAAAGTGCAACGTAATCCGGCGTTAACGGAGCATTGAGAGAGCTGAAATCTTCTGACTGAGAATCAGAGCAGAGGAAACAAGGTTAATCAGGGTGGTACCGCCGACAGCAGAGCTGATCGGTCCCTTGCTAAGAGGGATCGGCGGCTTTTTTTGTTTCAGGCGGGAATCCTGCAAAGCAGGATTCTGTTTTATAGGAAATTCTTCCGAGCCTGTGAAAGAAAGGTACTTCGCCCAAAAGCAATCTGCCTGCAGAGATAGGGGCTGCGGTAGGAAAGAGCCCGCTGAGCGCCGGAACAGAGAATCGCCGGAATAGAGATGCGGCAGAAAAGAAAAAGAGAGAAAAAAGAGTATGAGAGAGGAGATAACCATGGCTAAAGAAAAGAAATTGGTGGAAGCCATCACTTCCATGGATGTGGACTTCGCCCAGTGGTACACAGATGTGGTAAAAAAGGCAGAGCTGGTGGATTATTCCAGCGTGAAGGGATGCATGGTCATTAAGCCGGACGGATACGCCATCTGGGAGAATATTCAGAAGGAGTTGGACAGACGCTTTAAGGAAACAGGGGTACAGAATGTATACATGCCCATGTTTATTCCGGAAAGCCTGCTTCAGAAGGAGAAGGATCACGTAGAGGGATTTGCGCCGGAGGTTGCCTGGGTAACTCACGGCGGACTTGAGCCCCTCCAGGAGAGAATGTGCGTGCGCCCGACCTCCGAGACCCTGTTCTGCGATTTCTACGCAAGAGATATTCAGTCCTACAGGGATCTGCCAAAGCTTTACAACCAGTGGTGCTCAGTTGTGCGCTGGGAGAAGACCACAAGACCGTTCCTGCGCTCCAGAGAGTTCTTATGGCAGGAGGGACATACAGCCCACGCCACAGCAGAGGAGGCAGAGGAGAGGACAGAGCTGATGTTAAACCTCTACGCTGATTTCTGCGAGGAGGTGCTGGCGATGCCCGTCATCCGCGGAAGAAAAACGGATAAAGAGAAATTTGCGGGAGCAGAGGCTACCTATACGATCGAGGCCCTGATGCATGACGGAAAGGCCCTCCAGTCCGGCACCAGCCACAACTTCGGTGATGGATTTGCAAAGGCTTTCGGTATCCAGTTCTCCGACAAGGACAATAAATTAAAATACGTTCACCAGACCTCCTGGGGAATGACAACCCGTCTGATCGGAGCCATTATCATGGTGCACGGAGACGACAGCGGCCTTGTACTTCCTCCGAGGATCGCTCCCACACAGGTAGTGATTGTGCCGATCCGCCAGCAGGTAGAGGGAGTTCTCGACAAGGCATACGAGTTAAAGGACATTCTCTCCGGCTTCAGCGTGAAGGTAGATGACTCTGACAAGAGTCCGGGCTGGAAGTTCAGCGAATCTGAGATGCGCGGCATTCCGGTGCGTGTGGAGATCGGACCGAAGGATCTGGAACAGAATCAGGCTGTGCTGGTGCGCCGTGACACCCATGAAAAGATCACAGTCTCCTTAGATGAGATCAAGGAGAAGGTGACAGAGCTGCTTGATACCATCCAGCACGATATGTTTGAGCGGGCAAGAGCCCACCGGGACGCCCACACCTACACAGCCACCAATATGGAGGAGATGAAGGAGCTGGCAGACAATAAGCCGGGATTTATCAAGGCCATGTGGTGCGGCTGCCAGGAGTGCGAGGACAAGCTGAAGGAAACCGTGGGCGTTACGTCCAGATGTATGCCGTTTAAGCAGGAGAAGGTGGCTGACACCTGCGTCTGCTGCGGAAAGCCGGCAGTGAAGATGGTTTACTGGGGCAAGGCATACTAAAGGCCCCTGCACTGCGCCTTGCCATGTGACAGCCCTGCCACAGAGCAGCAGTGAGGGAACGGATAAGGGCAAAGGAGCAGAGCAAAACAGATGGATATTACGAAAAAGGCAGAGTTTACAATAAAAATTCCCCCTCAGGTAGAGTGGATCCTGAAAAAGCTGAGAGACAGCGGATACGAGGCATTTGCGGTGGGCGGCTGTGTGCGGGATACTATCCTGAACCGTATTCCGGGAGACTGGGATATTACCACCTCGGCGAAACCTGTGGAGGTTAAGGCGGTATTCGGAAAAACAGTGGACACAGGGCTTCAGCACGGGACTGTCACGGTGATCCGGGATCACGTGGGCTATGAGATCACCACCTACCGGATCGACGGCGAGTATGAGGACGGACGCCACCCCAGGGAGGTGGAGTTTACCTCTGATCTGAGGGAGGACCTGCGCCGCCGGGACTTTACCATAAACGCCATGGCCTACAGCCCTGAAACGGGCCTGGTGGATATCTTCGGAGGCATGGAGGATCTGAAAAACCGCACGATCCGGTGCGTGGGAAATGCGGTGGAGCGGTTTGGTGAGGATGCTCTTCGGATTATGAGGGCAGTCCGCTTTGCCTCCCAGCTGGACTTTAGTATTGAGGAGGAAACCTACAGGGCTCTCTCGGGGATCGCCCCCAATCTGGCTCATGTGAGCAAGGAGCGGATACAGGTGGAGCTCACCAAAACCCTCCTCTCCGGGCGCCCCCAGGGGGTGCTGGTCATGGAGGACACGGGGATGTGTCCCTACATGACGGCAGGGTTTCCTGGGATCTTTTCAAAAGCCAGGGAGTCAGGCATCAATCTGGAGGAGCGCCTGAAGAGAAGCGCCCTTCTGCCCCAGGAAAAATCTCTCAGGTATGCAGTCTTTTTAGGGCATTTGGGAGAAAAGGGCGCCTGCACCATTCTCAGGGAGCTGAAACTGGACAATGACACCATCCGAAGGGTTAAAACCCTGGTTCGCTTTATGGAGGAAACGCTTCCGGAAGACGGGCCGGCCCTCAGAAGAATGATGAGCCAGATGGAGGACAGCCTGTTCGACAGCCTGCTTCTCATGATAAAAACCGTTTTTCCAGAGCAGATGGAGGACGTCCTGAAAACCGAGTCCCGATGCCGCAGGGTGAGGGAGCGGGGGGAATGCATCCGGTTAAAGGATCTGGCGGTGACGGGAAATGATCTGATCGCCGCAGGGATGAAGCCCGGTAAGGAGATGGGGGAGAGGCTCAGATACCTGTTTGAGCTTGTCCTCTCAGAGCCTGCTCTCAATGAAAAGGAACTCCTTTTGAAGGCGGCCTGTGATGCCAGAAAGGAGCAGCCGGACGGAGGGCAGAACCAGACGGAAAAACAATAAAATCCATTGACAAAAAAGAAAAAATCAGATATAGTAAACCCGTCATGGGATCAAAGTGAAAGCAGAGTTTCCATGCAAATATTTTTGCCCACCCGAAAGGGTTAAGGCCATACGGACAGCCGGGGCAAGTGCCGAACTGGTAACATTTTGTTGCCTTATTGATTGAGTCAAAGCTCAAATTTTATAAGTTGGTTACTTTACAACCGATACGCAGTCTGCGTGCAACCACTTGTGAAACGGTCAATAAGAGTAGTAAAAGTGAGATATTTGCTATATAGACTCTGAAATTTGTCATTCCATGAGAATATGCGTGGCCCCGGAAGAGACTTCCGTGATACACGCTCCAGCCCCTTGAGGCGCTGTCAGGATTGAGTAACATACATACAGAAAGCAGAAGATGCCGGCAGAAGCGCTGTGCCTGTCAGAGAAAGGCGCGGGAGGAAGGCGCGATTTCTGCTCTGCGGGTTCCTTCAGCGGAAGGGCCAGGCCGGATTTTGAGGCTGAAGGTGCGTGAGCTTCCCGGTTTCAGAAAGTGCATTATTTCGGAAAGCGCTCTGGGAAGAGCCTGGGGCATTCCTGCTGAAAGCTGTGTGTATCTGGAGAGAACATCACTGAGAGCAGAAGAGGGAGAGGGCAGCATATAAAAACATGGAACATACCGCAAGGATTGTGTGCGAACAGGCGTACAGTCCCTGCGGTTTTTTTATTATAAATTATAAAAGAAAGCAGACGGTCTGCAGAGCAAAGTGCCCTGCAAAATGAGAATCAGTCCGGTGAAAGAAAACGGCCAAGGGCCAGGCGATTACAGAAAGAGGAGTAAAGATATGGGGGAGAAACTGAAGCTGTACGGGTTTAACAACCTGACCAAGTCCCTGAGCTTTAATATTTATGATGTCTGTTACGCAAAGACAGCCAGGGAGCAGAGAGATTATATTGCCTATATTGACGAGCAGTACAATTCTGAGCGTCTGACGGGAATCCTCACAAGCCTGACGGATATGATCGGGGCGAGGGTTTTAAATATTGCCAAGCAGGACTACGATCCCCAGGGGGCGTCTGTGACGATTCTGATTGCCGAGGGCAGCATGATTCCGGCAGGGGAGACTCAGCTGGCCCATCTGGACAAAAGCCATGTGACGGTACATACCTATCCGGAGTACCATCCGGAAACCTGCCTTGCCACCTTCCGGGTGGATATCGATGTGGCCACCTGCGGGGAAATTACCCCTCTTTCCACTCTGGACTATCTGATCCGTTCCTTTGACTCAGATATTATCACCATGGATTACCGTGTCAGAGGGTTTACAAGAGATATGGACGGCAGAAAGCTGTTTATGGATCACAGGGTTACGTCCATTCAGGACTACATTGACCCGGAAATCCTGCTGCGCTATGACGCGGTGGATATCAATGTATATGAGGCCAACCTGTTCCACACAAAGATGATGGTAAAAGAGGTAGATCTTCAGAATTATCTGTTTAAGACCGATATTTACGAGCTGCCGCCGAAAGTCAGGCTGGAAATTATGAACAGCCTCCGGCGGGAGATGATAGAGATATTCAGCGGCAGAAATATTTACTGATGCGGGGCCGCGCCGCAGGAGAGGAGGAAACGCCCGTGGAGACATTCACTCAGGAAAATGCCCCGATTTTCGAGGCACTCGAGCGTTTTAAGAGTATGAGAGTGGTCCCGTTTGACGTGCCGGGACATAAGAGGGGAAGAGGAAACCCGGAGCTGGCAGGGCTTCTGGGAGAAAAATGTGTGGGAATTGATGTGAACTCCATGAAGCCCCTGGATAATCTCTGCCACCCGGTTTCCGTGATCGCCGAGGCAGAGCGCCTGGCAGCCGAAGCCTTCGGCGCCGCCCACGCCTTTCTGATGGTGGGGGGAACCACATCAGCCGTGCAGAGCATGATCCTCTCTGTGGTAAAGAGGGGCGATAAGATTATCCTGCCCAGAAATGTTCACCGGAGCGTGGTGGGGGCGCTGATCCTCTGCGGGGCGGTTCCGGTTTATGTAAACCCGGAGTGCGATATGCGCCTGGGGATTCCCCTGGGAATGAAGGTGGAACAGGTAGAACGGGCTATCAGGGAGAATCCGGAGGCAAAAGCTGTGCTGGTGAACAATCCCACCTACTACGGGATCTGCTCTAATCTCCGGGAGATTGTGAGGCTGGCCCACGAAAATGGAATGCTCTGTCTGGCGGATGAGGCCCACGGCACACATTTTTACTTTGGAGAAAACCTGCCTGTCTCAGCCATGGCAGCAGGAGCGGATATGGCGGCTGTTTCCATGCACAAGTCGGGAGGGAGCCTGACCCAGAGCTCTCTGCTTCTCACCGGCCCGGCCATGAATGTGGGACATGTGCGCCAGATCATCAACCTGACCCAGACCACCAGCGGATCCTACCTGCTCCTGTCAAGTCTGGACATTTCCAGACGGAATCTGGCTCTCAGGGGAAAGGAGGCCTTCGCAGAGGTGGTGCGCATGGCAGATTACGCCAGAGGCGAGATCAACGCCATCGGAGGCTACTACGCCTTTTCAAAGGAACTGATAAACGGAGACAGTATCTATGACTTTGATGTGACAAAGCTCTCGGTTCACACTTTGGATGTGGGGCTTGCAGGAATCGAGGTCTACGACCTGCTTCGGGATGAGTATGATATTCAGATTGAGTTCGGCGATCTGGGCAATTTCCTGGCCTACCTGTCCATCGGTGACAGACAAAGAGATCTGGAGCGCCTGGTGAGCGCCCTTTCAGAGATACGAAGGCGCTTCGGAAAGGAAGGGACGGGGATGACGGTTCCGGAATACATCGATCCCCAGGTGGCAGTGTCGCCTCAGGAGGCCTTTTATGCAGACAAGGAGTCCCTCCCCATCGAGGAGACGGCCGGGTACATCTGCAGCGAGTTTGTCATGTGCTATCCGCCGGGCATCCCGATTCTGGCGCCTGGTGAACGGATCACAGACGAGATTCTCGCCTACATTGCCTTTGCAAAAGAAAAGGGCTGTACCATGACAGGGCCGGAGGACGCAGATATCCTGAGGCTTAACGTAATAAAAGGGAGCAGGAGCTGATGACAGGCTTCAGGGAAAGGAGAAAAGATGGAATACTGGTTTTCTGAGGAGCAGACCTCAAACGTAAAGCTGTCAATCAGGGTTGACCGCCAGCTTTACAGCGGAAAAAGCGAGTTTCAGCGGATTGATGTGTTTGATTCACCGGAGTTTGGCCGGTTTCTGACGCTGGACGGATATATGATGCTGACGGAAAAGGATGAATTTATCTACCACGAGATGATCACCCATGTGCCCATGGCCGTTCATCCTGCCGTAAAGCAGGTCCTTGTCATCGGAGCCGGGGACGGCGGCGTGATCAGGGAGCTGACCAGATACCCGGAAATTGAGCACATCGATCTGGTGGAGATCGACGAGCTGGTGGTGGAGGTGTGCAGAAAATATCTTCCCAAGACAGCCTGCCGCCTGGACGATCCGAGGGTGAGCATCCACTATGAGGACGGAGTAAGGTTTGTGCGCTCCTGCGAGGACAAATACGATCTGATTATTGTGGACTCCACGGATCCCTTTGGCCCGGGAGAGGGACTGTTTACGAGGGAGTTTTACGGGAGCTGCTTTAAGGCCCTTCACGAGGACGGGATTATGGTCAACCAGCACGAGAGCCCCTTCTACCCGGAGGACGCCGTTGCCTGCCAGCGCGCCCACAAGCGGATTGTGGAGTCATTCCCCATCAGCCGCGTGTACCAGGCGCACATTCCCACTTACCCCTCCGGCCACTGGCTGTTCGGCTTTGCTTCCAGAAAGTACCATCCCTTAAAGGATTTAAAGGAGGCTGCCTGGAATTTAAGAGGTCTGTCCTGCCGCTACTATACGACGACCCTGCACAGAGGAGCCTTCTACCTTCCGGCCTATGTAGAGCGTCTGCTGGAAGAGGTGGAATAGTCTTTTCAAAACAGGCAGATATACAGGAAAATATACAGTAAAGAGAGGAAATGAAAATGTCAGAAAGCGTATCTGGACAGGCGTCGGAAAAGAAGCCTTTGGAGCTGTCTGCCAACGTATCGGTCTATATGGGATTCGACTGGGAATTTGACCAGGCGGACACGGTGGTATTCGGAGCACCCTTTGACTCCACCACCTCCTTTCGCCCCGGAACCAGGTTTGGCAGTGACGCCATCCGCCGGGAGTCCTATGGGCTTGAAACCTACAGCCCCTATCAGGATCGGGATCTGGAGGACAGCCGTGTGATGGACGCGGGAGATCTGGAACTGGGCTTTGGAGATCCCAGACGGGCTCTTGCAGATATAGAGGAGTGCGCGTCCACGATTCTCAATGCAGGAAAACGGCCCTTCATGCTGGGAGGAGAGCATCTCGTCACCCTCGGCAGCTTCAGAGCTGTACACAGAAAATATCCGGATGTACATATCATTCACTTTGACGCCCACACCGATCTCAGGGAGGATTATCTGGGAGAGCCCCTGTCCCACGCCTGCGTCATCAGGCGGTGCTGGGAGCTTACAGGAGACGGAAAAATCTTCCAGTTTGGAATCCGATCCGGAGAGCGCAGGGAGTTTGAGTGGGCGAAGGAGCACACATCCCTGAACCCCTTTAACTTTGACGGGCTCTCAGAGACACTCAGCCGTCTGGAAGGAAAGCCGGTCTACTTTACCGTTGATCTGGATGTGATGGACCCGTCCGTATTTCCGGGGACAGGTACGCCGGAGCCGGGCGGAGTGAGCTTTGACGAGCTGAGAAGGGCTGTGACATTGGTGTGCAGCAGGGCCAACATCGTCGGCTGCGATGTCAACGAGCTGAGCCCTCACTACGACCAGAGCGGAAGCTCCACGGCTGCCGCCTGCAAGATTGTCAGAGAAATGGTGCTGGCTATGCAGAAAGACAAGTAAATTTAATTTTAAGGAGGATAAAGTCATGGGAAAAGCATTAATCATCGGCTGCGGAGGAGTAGCATCCGTTGCCATTCACAAGTGCTGTCAGAACAGCGAAGTTTTTGAGGAGATCTGCATTGCCAGCAGGACAAAGTCAAAGTGCGATGCGCTGAAGGAGAAGCTGGAGGGCACTACCTCCACAAAGATTACCACAGCTCAGGTGGACGCAAACGATGTGGACGCTCTGGTTGCGCTGATCAATGAGGTGAAGCCGGATGTGGTGTTAAACCTGGCTCTTCCGTACCAGGATCTGACTATCATGGAGGCCTGCCTTGCCACCAAGACCCACTATGTGGACACAGCCAACTATGAGCCGGAAGATACGGCCAAGTTCGAGTACAGCTGGCAGTGGGCCTACAGGGAGCGCTTCGAGAAGGCCGGCATTACAGCCCTTCTGGGAAGCGGCTTTGATCCGGGCGTGACCAGCGTATTTTCCGCCTACGCGTTAAAGCATGAGTTTGACGAGATCAACTACATTGACATACTGGACTGCAACGGCGGCGACCATGGCTATCCGTTTGCAACGAATTTTAACCCGGAGATCAATATCCGCGAGGTTTCCGCCAAAGGCTCCTACTGGGAGGACGGCCACTGGGTAGAGACAGAGCCCATGGAGATCAAGCGCGTCTACAATTTCGACGGTGTGGGAGAGAAGGATATGTACCTGCTTCACCATGAGGAGATCGAGAGCCTTGCCCTGAACATTCCGGGAATCAAGCGCATCCGCTTCTTCATGACCTTCGGACAGAGCTACCTGACACACTTGAAATGTCTGGAGAATGTGGGAATGACCTCCATCGAGCCGATTATGTATGAGGGGAAGGAGATTATTCCTCTTCAGTTCTTAAAGGCAGTCCTTCCTGACCCGTCCTCTCTGGGCCCGAGAACCAAGGGAAAGACAAATATCGGCTGCATTTTCCGCGGAAAGAAGGACGGAAAAGAGAAAAATTATTATCTCTACAATATCTGCGATCACCAGGAGTGCTATAAGGAGGTAGGCTCCCAGGCGGTTGCCTACACCACAGGAGTTCCGGCGATGATCGGCGCCATGATGGTGATGACAGGAAAGTGGCAGAAGCCAGGCGTATGGAACATGGAGCAGTTTGATCCGGATCCATTCATGGAAGCCCTGAACAAGTGGGGACTTCCCTGGAAGGAATCCCACGATCCGGTTCTCGTAGACTAGGAGGTCAGGCCCTTGATGAACACAGAGCTGGAAACAAAAGCAGGTGCAGAGAGGGGAGAAACCTTCCCGGGGAAAAGCGGGAAGGCTCCCGTTTCCACCCCGTATTTTCTCATAGACGAGGAAAGGCTCAGAAAAAACCTGGAGATTTTGAAAAAGGTGCAGGAGGATACGGGCTGCCGTATTCTTCTGGCCCAGAAGGCGTTCTCCACCTTTTTTGCCTATCCCCTCATAAGGGAATACCTGGCGGGCAGTACCGCCAGCGGTCTCTATGAGGCGAGACTGGGCAGGGAGGAGTTCGGAGGGGAAACCCATGTATTTTCACCGGCCTACCGGGAGGACGAGTTTGAGGAGCTGTTAAGCTATGCAGATCACCTGGTCTTTAACTCCCCCTCCCAGCTGAGAAAGTATGGGGAGCGGGCGAGGGCTGCGGGAAAATCCGTGGGCCTTCGGGTAAATCCTGAGTGTTCCACCCAGGAGGGACACGCTATCTATGACCCCTGCGCGCCCGGCTCCAGGCTCGGGACCACAGCGGAGAACTTCGATGAGAGCCTGCTCCCCCTGTTGGACGGCCTCCATTTCCACACACTCTGCGAGCAGAACTCCGACGCCCTCGAGCAGACGGCGGCGGCCTTTGAGGAGAAATTCGGAAAATACCTGGGGAACATGAAGTGGCTGAACCTGGGAGGCGGACATCACATTACAAGAGATGACTATGACGTGGAGCGCCTGGAGAGGATTATCTCCCATTTCAGGGATACCTATGGTCTCACGGTTTATCTGGAACCGGGAGAAGCGGTTGTGCTGAATGCCGGCTTTCTCGTGTCCACAGTTCTGGAGACGGTGAAGAACGGCATCGACATAGCGATTCTCGACACCTCAGCCGCCTGCCACATGCCGGACGTGCTGGAAATGCCCTACCGCCCGCCGGTTTCAGATTCCGGACTTCCGGGGGAGAAGGCATTCACCTTCCGCCTGGCAGGCCCTACCTGCCTGGCAGGGGACGTGATAGGGGATTACTCCTTTGACACCCCCCTTGAGGCCGGAAGCCAGGTCGTATTTGAGGACATGGCCCTCTACACTATGGTAAAGACCAATACCTTCAACGGTATGGCCCTGCCCTCTATTGTCTGGCGCGGGCTGGACAAGAGAGAGACCCTGATAAAAAAATTCGGCTACGAGGATTTTAAGGGCAGGCTGGGCTGAGGAAGCGGGCTGAGAGGCCAAGGCGGACGGTCCTGAGATGAAGGCTGTCTTTACAGGCAGCAGCAGGGAATATAGACAGAGAGCGGTGCAGAAAAAAGGGAAGCCTATCTTCCGAAACGGAAGAGAAGGGCTTCCCTTTTTGATTTCGCGTACAGGAAAATCCGTTATGATGCGTATGATGTCTTATTATGCGGTATGGTGAAACAAAAGGCCTGGCAGGCAGGACTTTCCTGCAGCAAAGTCGGAATCTGCCGTCCAAAAGGCCGCTGCAGCCAGAGCCGGAAAAGCGCTCCCGGGAGTCCGGCTGGAATATCAAAAACGCAGAGGCGGCCTGCTTTACAGTGTCCTGGCCCTGTTTGCAATATTTTCCTGGAAGTTTACCACCCGGTGCTCATACTCAGAATCCATATAGCTGGAGGTGATCAGGAAATCGGCTGTGGCCTTGTTGTTTGCAATGGGGATGTCGTACACCTGGGCAATGCGGAGCAGCGCCTTCACATCCGGGTCGTGGGGCTGGGCGGTCAGAGGATCGGAGAAAAAGATGATGAAGTCAACCCGTCCCTCCACTACCTTGGCACCAATCTGCTGATCTCCCCCCAGAGGGCCGCTGTTGTAGCCCTTTACAGGGAGTCCTGTAGCTTCTGTGATCATGCGGGCTGTGGTTCCCGTTCCGCACAGGAAGTGATGCTTTAAAATTTCCTTATGGGCCTCACACCAGTCAATCAGCTCATGCTTCTTCTGATCATGGGCGATAAGGGCAATATTTTTCTGTTTTCCAATGGTCATTGTCAGATATTCCATTCTGTGTCACCAGTCCTTTCTGATTTGGCTTATTTTCATCTGTCTTCCCCCTACAGCTCTATCATACCACAATCCGGTAAAGTGCCAATGAAAAAAATATAAAATCTTTGCAATTCCGGAAGGAATAGTATATAATGAGTCCAGATACAAGGTTGGGAACGCATCTGAATTCTTTACAATCCCCAGATATGAAGAAATAAAAAGAAAATCACAGGACAGCGGCGGCCAGAGCAGTGAAAACCTGACGGCACAAAGGCAGACAAAGCAACCGTTCCCTCCTGAACCATCCCTGCTGTGCAGGTGTGAAACGACACTGCCGCCGCCCGGACTTACGAGCATTTAAAGGATCATAGAGTATCACAGTAAGGAGAATTGAATATGAGAGAAAAACTTCAGACCTTGCCTTTAGTCCAGCTCAGAGAACTGGCGAAAGCTCAGGGAATCAAGGGTGTGACGGCTCTGAAAAAAGCGGAGCTGATTGAGCGTCTGTGTGAAGCGGCAGGCGAAAAATCGCCCGAAAAGACTGCAGAGCCCTCTGCGCCCCGTGAACCGGAGCCGGCACAGGAGAAATCACCCGCCTATGACAGCCAGTTTGAAAAGGGAGAGAGGAGCGTAAAAGAGAGTGAATCCTCTTCCCGCCAGGAGGAAAGGCATCCTCAGAGAACCTATGTGAGAAATGACTATCGCTCCGATTCCAGGGGCGGTCAGGGATACAGAGGAAATGGAAACTCCGGCTACAGAAATCAGAATGCCTCCTACGGGCGCAGCTACCAGGCCAGAAATCAGGAAAGAAATCAGGATAGAAATCAAGAAAGAAATCAAGATAGAAACCAGGAGAAATATCAGGACAGAAACCATGACAGAGCAGAGATGCGCTTTTCAAACGGAATGGGTGCTGCAAATAACGCCGGCTCAGCCTGGTCCGGCAGCATGGATTCCAGAGCACCTCAGAACCCTTCACAGTTTCAGAATTCCATGACAGAGCAGGACATGACAGGGACTTCCGGTGCTCAGGCATCCGGCAGGTACGAGCAGCAGACCGATATGAGATATGATGCAAGAGGACAGGAGCAGAGAAGCCAGGATTACAGAGATCCTGGGGTAGAGGAGGTCAAGACAGAGCTTCAGGATCTGGACAGCGGCATTGAGGCAAACGGAATCCTGGAGGTAATGCAGGACGGATTTGGCTTTATCCGCTGTGAAAATTTCCTTCCGGGAGAAAATGACGTATACGTGGCTCCCTCCCAGATACGCCGGTTTAATTTAAAGACAGGTGATATTGTCCTGGGAAGCAGAAGAATCAAGACAGCTACTGAGAAATTTGCAGCTCTCTTGTATATTAAGTCAGTCAATGGCTATCCCCTCAGCGTGATAGAGCGAAGACCCAACTTCGAGAATCTGACGCCGATTTTCCCCGATGAGAGACTTCATATGGAGATGCCTGGAACAAGAAATTCCACCGCCATGCGGGTGCTGGATCTGCTCTCCCCCATTGGAAAGGGACAGCGAGGCATGATTGTATCTCCGCCCAAGGCCGGAAAGACGACGCTCTTAAAGCAGGTGGCCAAGGCAGTTACCACGAACCATCCGGATATGCACCTGATTATCCTCTTAATCGATGAGCGTCCGGAGGAGGTGACGGATATCAGGGAGGCCATCACAGGGCCAAATGTGGAAGTGATCTACTCCACCTTCGACGAGCTGCCCGAGCGCCACAAGAGAGTGTCTGAGATGGTAATCGAGAGGGCGAAGCGCCTGGTGGAGCACGGCCGCGACGTGATGATTCTCTTAGACAGCATGACCCGTCTGGCCCGGGCCTACAACCTGGTGGTTCCGGCCAGCGGCCGCACTCTTTCCGGAGGTCTTGATCCGGCGGCGCTTCACATGCCCAAGCGTTTCTTCGGAGCAGCCAGAAACATGAGAGAAGGCGGAAGCCTCACCATTCTGGCCACAGCCCTGATCGATACGGGAAGCAGGATGGATGATGTAATCTATGAGGAGTTCAAGGGAACCGGAAACATGGAGCTTGTGCTCGACAGAAAGCTCTCTGAAAAGAGAATCTTCCCGGCTATCGATATTCTCAAGTCGGGCACGAGAAGAGATGATCTGCTCTTGAATCCATTGGAATCAGAGGCTGTGGATATTATTCACAAGGCGACGAATACCCTGAAGCCGGAGGAATCGGTGGAACGGATTCTCGATCTGTTTGCCAGAACGAAAAATAACAGAGAATTTGTGGATATGGTGAAAAAGGTAAGGCTATAAAGGCAGGCGGCGGGAAAGAAAGATAATCAGAGCGTGGGAAGCCAGGCACTGGCCTGGCTTCCCACGCAGAGGTTTCTCTATCAGACAGTTTATGGCAAAACAGACTTTCACGGCTCCAGCCTTTTTTTGTTTATGCTGGACTGCCTGATATGAAAACGGCCCGGAACAATTTTTCCGCATTCACTGCCCTTTTTTCCAGAGGCGTTGTCTGTATTGATGGCATTTAGCAGGATTTTGAAGGCCTCGCTTCCGATTTTGACAGAATCCTGCTGGACGGAGGAGATTCCTATGAAGGAGCTCCAGGGAAAATCGTCAAAGCTCACGATGCCGAGATCGCTTCCAATTTGCCAGCCTTTTTTTGAAATCTGCTCCAGAAGCGCCTGCAGGACAAGGGTATTGGCTGCAATAAAGGCAGTGATCCTGTCCTTAGAGACAAGGGAAGCGGTCAGCTTTTCGATCTGCTTTCTATTCTTCGGCTCTATCTCAAAAACCTTCCCTTCAAAGTCAAGACGGGCACATATTTCCTGAAAAGCATCAGCGCGGAGTTTCCGGATAGAGCTGGTATCCAGAGCTTCGGTCAGCAATACAACCTGGTCAAACTGCTCTTCCTTCAAGTGCAGAAGAATATCTTCCATCAGCTGCCGGTTATTGGAAGTGACAACAGGAAGTCCCAGGCCTTCTATATCTCGATCCAGCAGAACAACAGGCAGGGACTGGCTGATCTGGCTGATGACTTCGTTATTGCCTCCTACAGTGTTGATGAGAAGACCGTCAACACTGTTGTCGAGATGCTTTCTTAAAAGCTTCAGTTCCGACGAGGCAGAGTTATTAGAAATAGATATCAGAAGCGAATAGCCTGCTTTCAGAGCCCTCTGGTTAATTGTGTCTAAAAGCGTAGAAAAAAAGGGGTTTGATATGTCAGAAATTATCACACCGATCAGCCGGGAATACTTCGATTTCAGGCTTCTGGCAATATTATTCGGCCTATAGCCGCTCTCCTTTATAATCTGTTCGATCCGGGCCTTTGTCTCCAGGGACATGGAATCGTACTTGCCGTTCAGAAAGCGTGAGATGGTGGTCGTACTCACGTTCGCCTGGGCGGCAATATCTTTTATTGTTAATTGTTTCATTGAGAAACTTCCTCCGAGCAGTTTTTTCTTTATTTCGAATATTCCAGTTAAATATCCTCTATTTGATTTTTTAATAATATCATATTTCAGATGATTTGAGAACGGAAAAGGTGAAAATATCACGCCGGACTCTGGTATCTGAAGGAATTACAGCCTGCACAGCTGCAGGAATCTTTCATTTCTGCCCTGCGCGGCTGCCTCTCTGTATGCGCTCTGTTTTTTTTAAAGTTTATCACAGATATGGGCTGGGGTTAAAAGTTCACAAAAATGTGAAAATAGAATTGTGCACTATATAGAAAAGAAATAAAACATTTGACTTATCCTTAATTGGGTGTTATTCTGAATTTAGGTAATCGGTTAACGAAATCAATTACCTAAATCGATTACTGAAAGTAATGCATTACGGTAAGGGGAACAGTAAAAAATAGGAATGTACGGAGGGAGAATGCATGAAGGAATTATCAGGACTGACAAAACTGCCCCAGTCGGGAATCAGAAGGATGTTTGATTTGGCAAAGGACAAACAGGGAGTGGTGAGCTTCTGTCTGGGAGAACCGGATTTTGCAACGCCGGACTATATTGTAGAGGCTGGAAAGAATTCACTGTTGGCAGGAAATACACACTACACAGATAATGCGGGGCTGCTGGAAACGAGAAAGGTGATTGCAGCTTATCTTCAGGAATTTGATGGGATAACCTATGATCCGGTTTCTGAGATCTGTATGTGCACGGGAGCTATGGAGGGACTCTACCTGACGATGGTTACCCTGTTTAACCAGGGTGATGAGGTGATCGTGGCAGATCCCTGTTATCCCAACTACCTGGGACAGATTGCCATGACGGGTGCCGTTCCGGTGCCGGTTCCGGTCTACGAGGAGGACGGCTTTGTGTTCCGCAGAAAGGAACTGGAGAAGGCGGTGACGCCGAAGACAAAGGCGATTCTGCTGAACTCTCCCACCAACCCTACAGGCGGGGTGACCAAGGGAGAGGATCTTCAGGCAGTCGCAGATATAGCGGTTAAATATGATCTGTATGTAATTCTGGATGCCGTTTACAAGCAGCTCATCTATGATGACGATTCTTATGAAAATATTGCTTCTCTGGAGGGCATGAGGGAGAGAACGCTCTACATCGATTCATTTTCTAAATCCCATGCCATGACCGGCTGGAGGATCGGCTATATATGCGGCCCAAAAGAAGTCATTTCCCAGATGCCCAAGCTCCAGGAAAATGTGGTTTCCTGTATTTCTGCCTTCATACAGGACGCGGCGGCGGAAGCACTGAGGGATAAGAAAAGAAGCGATGAATGCGTAAAGGCCATGCGTGATGAATACAGAAGACGCCGGGATGTGTTTGTAGACGGACTGAACAGTATTGACAAAATTTCTGTGGTAAAGCCAAAGGGTGCATTCTACCTGTTTGTCAATATTAAGGAGACGGGGCTTACATCAGAGGAATTCTGCATCAGACTTTTGGAGGAACAGAATGTTCTCACCTCACCGGGCTCTGCCTTTGGGACCATGGGAGAGGGATACATCCGTATCTCTTATGCGACCAGCATGGACACTATCAAAGAGGGGTTAAAGAGGATTCGCGCATTTGTTGCAGCCTTATAGGCTGTCAAATCAGAAAAGGGGTTAAGCAATGGAAAAAACAAGTGGAAAAAGTGGTCTGAAGAAGGTACTGAGCTTTCCCATGGTCGTTCTGATTATTATCAATATGGTAATCGGATCCGGCGTATTTTTTAAGGCACAGGGAGTTTTCACCATCACAAAAGGAACTCCTGGAATCGGACTGGCAGCCTGGGTGGCTGCCGGTATTATCAGCCTTCTGGGCGGGCTTACGGTGGCAGAGCTGGCGGGGGCCATTCCAAAAACGGGGGGAATGGTCTCGTGGATCGAAGAGATTTTTGGTAAGCAGCTGGGATACCTGGTTGGATGGGTGGAGGCCATCGTCTTCTGGCCGGCTAATATCGGAGCTCTGGGAGCTGTGTTTGCAGTGCAGCTAGTCAACTTAATGGGGCTTCCGGAAAGTCATCTGGGAATCGTGTCGGCTGCAGCAATCCTGTTTCTGGTGGTCATGAACTGTCTGGGAGCCAAGGTCGGCGGCTGGATTGGGACGATATTTACTGTGGCAAAAATGATACCGCTGATTTTCATAATAATTCTGGCATTCACTTATGAAGGGGCAAATCCTCAGAATGTAGTGCCGCTTCTGCCCTCAGAGGGAAATGCGGTATCCATTTTCGGAGCAGCTGTTCTGTCCTGTATGTACTCCTATGATGGATGGATGCATGTGGGAAATGTGGCCGGAGAGATGAAAAATCCTGCAAAGGATCTTCCGAAGGCCATCGTGTTTGGGCTGTCTGCTGTCGTTGTGATCTATGCGGTGATCAACACCGCATATGTATTTATCATCCCGGCGCCTGAGCTGGCTCTGACAGCGACACCGGCAGCAGATGTAGCCGGTGTGATTCTCGGAAATTCCATCGGAACAAAGCTGATTACCATCGGCATCCTGATCTCTGTGTTTGGAACCCTGAACAGCAATATTATGATGGCTATCAGGATCCCTTATACCATGGGACTTCAGAATAAGCTGCCGGGCAGCAGTTATCTGAAGAAGCTCCATCCCACCTTCAGAACACCTGTTTACAGCGGCACCTTAATTGCGGTGATCAGCGTGGTTATGGCTCTGTCTGGTTCCTATAATACACTGACCGATATGTGCATGTTTACGATCTGGATTTTCTACTCTCTGACCTTTTTGGGAGTGCTCAAGTACAGAAAGGATCGGCCCGACATTGTGAGAACGTACAGGGTTCCCGGTTATCCGGTCATCCCGGTGCTGGCTTTTGCCGGAGGCGCATTCGTGGTGCTGATGACGCTGGTAACCCAGACCATGCTGGCTGTCGTCGGCCTTGGACTGACACTGCTGGGTCTGATTGTATATCATTTCAGAAAAGACAAGATTGAAGACATCTCAGTTGTAGAATAGAGGAAGACAGAGGAAACGGTTATGGAGTTTGAAAAGGTACTGGAACAGATTGGACAGATTGGCATCCTTCCCGTTGTAAAAATTGAGGCGCGGGAGCAGGCGGCGCCTCTGGCAGAATGCCTTGTGAGGGCAGGCTTTCCCGCTGTGGAAATTACCTTCCGCACCGGCGCATGTACGGAGGCAATAAGAGAGATTAAAAAAAAGGTTCCCGGGGTATTGGTGGGGGCCGGGACGGTAGAGACAGAAAAACAGGCCCGGGAAGCCATGGAGGCAGGGGCGGAATTTCTGATAAGCCCGGGATGGAACCGGACTCTTGCCAGGGCCTTCAGAGATCTCCCCTACATACCCGGCTGCCAGACCCCGGGAGAAGTGCAGGAGGCCAGGGAGATGGGGTATTCGACCGTGAAAATTTTTCCGGCAGAATGCTGCGGAGGAATTTCCTATCTGAAAACTTTATCATCTGTGTTTTCAGGCATGAAGTTTATCCCAACGGGAGGAATTACGGCAGAGACTTTTTCCGGTTATCTGAAGCTCCCGTCTGTGCTGGCGTGCGGCGGCAGCTTTATGGCTCCGGAAAAACTGATAAAGGAGGAGAATTTCGCTGCCATCGAGGAGCGGTGCCGGAATGCAGCAGAAAAGCTGTTTGGTTTTCACATTGCCCATGTAGGAATTAACTGTGAGGGAAGAGAAGAGGCGGCCGGGATCGCCCAGGTGCTGCAGGAGTGGTTTGGCTTTGAGCCGGCGGAAAATCCCTCCTCCATATTCGCGGGAACCAGTGTAGAAATTATGAAGGAGCCCTATCTCGGCGCGAAAGGGCATATTGCGATTGCGGCGTGCTTTCCGGAAAGGGCAAAAAGTTATCTGGAGAGAAAAGGCGTGCGATTCCGTGAGGAGAGCGCCGTATACAGGGAAGGAGGAGAACTTCAGGCTATCTATTTTGAGAGAGAGATCGGCGGCTTTGCGGTTCATCTTGTGAGAAAGGCATAGCAGGGAGAATGGTATGGGAAAAGTATTATTGTTCGGCGAGCCTATGGCTCTGCTGATTTCTGACACTGCGGGCCCCCTGGCAGAGGCGGGACATTTTTCCAGGGCAATGTCCGGAGCGGAGGTCAATGTCTCCATCGGGCTGGTGCGCCTGGGACATGAGGTCACCTACCTGACAAGGCTAGGTGATGACCCGTTTGGGCACTATATAGAAAAACGGCTCAGAGAAAACGGAATTGGAACAGAATGGCTTACCTTTGACAGCGAGTACCGGACGGGGATCCAGCTGAAGGGGAGAGCGGAAAACGGGCAGGATCCGGACACCTTTTACTACAGGAAGGGCTCCGCTGCCTCCCACATTACGGCTGCACAGGTGGAGCGGATTGATCTGTCCGGGATAGACCATGTACATGTGACTGGAATTCCTCCGGCTTTATCGGAATCTGCCAGAGAAGCATCCTTCTGCCTGATGGCCAGGGCCAGGGCCCGGGGGATTTACACCAGCTTTGACCCGAACCTCAGGCCATGCCTCTGGGCCAGTGAAGAGGAAATGCGTCAGGTGATCAACGAGCTGTCCTCTCTGGCGGACATGGTTCTGCCGGGGCGGGCAGAATGCCGGATCCTTTGCCGGACTGACGATATGGATGAGGCTGCCGATTTTTATCAGAATACAGGTGTAAAAACGGTTATCATAAAAAACGGAAGCAGAGGAGCATATGTGAGAGACGGAAACGAATCCTTCCAGATACCTGGCTACAGGGTGGAAAAGGTGATCGATACGGTAGGAGCCGGAGACGGGTTTGCGGCGGGCGTGATCAGCGGAAGGCTGGAAGGGCTTTCCATGCCGGAGATGGTGCGGAGAGGAAATGCCATAGGCGCCCTTCAGGTGATGAATATCGGGGACAACGAGGGACTCCCTGACAGAACGAGGCTGGAACTGTTTCAGGGCGGAAGAACATCTACACAGAAGCGGTTTTGACAAAAACAGATGCTTAAAAACGATGTCTGAGAAAAATAACAAGTGACAGAAGGGGGATCACGGGATGAAGGCATTAGTCTATGCGGGTGCAAAAAAAGCAGAGGTTCGGGAGGTGCCGGAGCCTCAGAAAAAGGAAGGGACCATAAGGCTTGAGATACAGTACTGCGGCGTCTGCGGATCAGATGTGGGGATCTGGCTGGGAACACATCCCAGGGCCAAGGCCCCTCTGATTTTCGGGCATGAGTTCCTGGGTATCGCTGCGGAGGACGGAAAACATATAAAGAAGGGGGACCGGGTTGTGCCCTATCCTCTGCTGTCCTGCGGCCACTGTCTGGCATGCAGGAGCGGAAATGAGCATGTGTGCAATACCCTTGGCTTAATTGGGATTGATACGGACGGCGGAATGTGCAATACTGCTTATGTAAATGAGTCAGTTCTGGTTAAAGTTCCGGAGGGCGTCAGCGACCGGGCAGCTGTACTGATCGAACCCCTGGCTGTGCTGGTTCACGGGCTTCACATGTCAGGCTTCCAGATGATGGACACGGCAGTGGTGATCGGAGCAGGGCCCATAGGAATCCTCTGCGGAATTGTCTTAAAATGGGCAGGTGCATCGAAAATTTTCATCTCTGATCTGGCTGAGAAGCGCCTTCATCTGGCAGAGGAGCTGGGAATGATACCCGTCAACCCGGAAAAAGAAAATCTGGAGAAGCTGGTGAAGGAAGCCACAGGAGGAGAAGGCTGTGATGTACTCTTCGAGTGCAGCGGTGCTGCCTCCGCTGCTATGGAGATGTCAGAGATTACCCGGGTGAGAGGGAAAATCTGTGTGGTATCCATTCATAAAAAGCCCCACGAGGTCAACCTGCAGAGCATAAATTTTAAGGAACAGACACTGGTGGGGACCAGAGTATACACCAGAGAAGAATTTCGCCAGGCGGCAGAGCTGACCAAGGAGCTGGAACCACAGCTTCAGCGGGTGGTAACTCATATTGTCCCCCTGGAAGAAAGTGACAAGGTGTTTGATATGATCGGCGATCCGGACTGCGGGACAGTCAAGGTCGCGGTAGACTGCAGGAGGCGGTAAGGCATGAACTTATTTGATATAAAGGGGAAAAAAGCGATTGTGACAGGGGGCAGCAGAGGCCTTGGATACGGGATGGCAGAGGGGCTGATGGAGGCAGGCTGCGAAACGGTAATTATTGGAGTCTCAGATCGTGTTTTCCGCACAGCACAGGAGTTTCGGGAGAGAGGACTTTCCTGTCAGGCAGTGAGGGCAGATCTGGGAGACCGGGAGGAGATGGAACCCTGTTTTAAAAAGGCGGTAGAATTGCTGGGAGGACGGCTGGATATTCTTGTGACAGCCCATGGCATACAGAGCCGCCACAGATCAGAAGAATTTCCTCTGGAAGACTGGAGCCGTGTGCTGGACGTAAACCTGACCGCCGTCTTCATGCTGTGCCAGATGGCGGCCAGACAGTTCATGGAGCAGGGGGAAGGAGGGAAAATTATTACCGTGTCCTCTATGCTTTCTTTTTTCGGAGGCTTTACCGTTCCTGCCTATGCAGCGTCAAAGGGAGGGGTTGCACAGCTGACCAAGGCGCTCTGCAATGAGTGGGCAGGCAAAGGAATCACCGTAAACTCTCTGGCTCCCGGATATATGGCAACCGACATGAATGAGGCGCTGTTAGACCCGGAAAATCCGAGAAATGCAGAGATTACCGGGAGGATTCCTGCAGGCCGGTGGGGAACAGGAGAGGATATGAAGGGGCCGGTGATTTTCCTGGCGTCCAGGGCTTCTGACTATCTGAACGGAGCTGTGATTCCTGTGGACGGGGGGTATCTGGTACGCTGACGGCCAGGAGGGATGTCACCTTGAAGGAAAGCAGTATTGTGCCTGAGAAAAAAGATGGGAGGAACAGAGCTTGAAAATTTATGTGACAGACTGTGATCATGCAGACATGAATATCGAAAAGAAAATTTTTGAGGAGGCGGGGCTGTCTTTTGAACACTGTAAGGCAGTGACGGAGGATGAGGTTATCAGAAGCTGCCCGGACGGAGAGATTTTTCTGGTACAATACGCCCACATTACAGAGAAGGTAATGGAAAATATTCCATCCCTGAAACTAATCGTGCGCTATGGCGTAGGGGTGGATACAGTTGACCTGGAGGCGGCCGCAAGACATGGGATACAGGTGTGCAATGTTCCCGATTACGGGATGAATGAAGTGGCAGATCAGGCTGCCGCCATGCTTTTGGCCCTGAAGCGAAAACTGATGGTGATGAACCGGTACACCAGGGAAGAAAAATGGGATTACACGAAAGCGATCCCCATTCACCGCTTCAGCGAGCAGACAGTTGGAATTGTGGGTCTTGGCAGAATCGGCAGGTGCTTTGCCTCCCGTGTCCACGCATTTGGATTTCGCATATTGGGTTACGATCCCGTTTATAAGGAGATCCCGGGAATGGATTATATCCAGATGACCGATTTCGGAACTCTGCTCGAAGAGTCGGATGCCATCTCTGTCCACTGCCCGGCAGATGGGAACAGGAATCTGTTTGCAGAAGAGCAGTTTCGCCGGATGAAAAAAGAGTCGGTGATTATCAATGTGTCACGGGGCGGGATTATCAACGAGAGGGCTTTGGATCAGGCGCTGAGAGAGGGAAGGATAGCGGGAGCAGGGATGGACTGCCTGGAAAAAGAACCGATGGAGGCGGGAAGCCCTCTGCTTCGCCATGAGAACCTGATTGTCACTCCCCATATGGCTTGGTATTCGGAGGAGGCTGCAAAGGAGTTGAAGAGAAAGGTTGCCGAGGAGGCCGTCCGCTTTGTTAAGGGGGAGGCTGTGAGGTATCCGGTAAACCAGGCTGGGCGAAAAAAATAAAAGCTCAGAGGGAAGCCTCTGGCTGTGCAGGTGTGATAATAATTAAAACGGAAGTCAGCAAAAGCGATCTTCTGTATGGGCAGGGCGGTCTGCCCCATACAGAAGGTCGCTTTCAGTCAGACAGACAAAAAGCCACTTCGGCTTCATAGGCCATACTCGGAAACCTTTAATATTCTCCAGCCGCTTTCTGCAGTTCATTTCTGCTGGTGCATTCCTTAACGTCAGTAAAAACCCCTTGCATTCCCCCATATTTTGTGCTATACTACCTAAGCTGTGTATAGTAGATTTACTGCGCGGCAAGACAGAGATTCGCAAAACAGGCGATTGAAATTTGGTACACATTTGTACGTGCGGTCGGAAACCGCAGAAGAAAAATTGAGAGGTGAAAATCATGAAGGAAGGAATCCATCCAGCTTATTATCAGGCAAAGGTTGTTTGCAACTGCGGCAACGAGTTCGTAACAGGTTCTACTAAGAAGGACATCCACGTGGAGGTTTGCTCCAAGTGCCATTCTTTCTACACAGGACAGCAGAAGGCTGCATCCGCTCGCGGACGTATCGATAAGTTCAACCGCAAGTACGGTATCAATGCAAACTAATCAGTTTGGCTAAGTAAGGGTTGGGTTTTAATGGCAACATGAAACCCAACCTTTTTGGTATATAAAATTTTGGGTGAGCGGACTTATAGACAAAGAGATTGACGCAGGAATTAAGTGTGAATATATAGGAGAGTGCAAATGAAATATTCAGGAATCGGAGGACAGGCCGTGATCGAGGGAATCATGATGATGAACCGCAATGATTACGCGGTGGCGGTCAGGAAGCCCGATCAGGAGATAGAGGTAAAGAAAGACCGTTACGTCAGCATTACCCAGAAGGTGAAGCTCTTTTCCATTCCGTTTGTCAGGGGAGTGTTCCGCTTTGCGGATTCTATGATTGTCGGCATGAAGACGCTGACGTATTCGGCCAGTTTTTTTGAGGACGATGAGGAATCAGAACCTGGCAGGATCGAAAAATTTCTCGACCGGGTGCTGGGAGAGAAGTTAGAGAGTGCGCTTATGGCTTTTGTCATGGTGCTGTCCTTTGTCCTTGCAATTGGAATTTTCATGCTTCTCCCCCTGTTTCTCGCGGGACTGTTTTCCCGCTTTATCACATCGGAGAATGTGATGGCAATTCTGGAGGGCATAATCAGGATCGGTATCTTTATCGCCTATATCAAGCTTGTATCGCGCATGGAGGACATCAGGCGCACCTTTATGTACCACGGCGCCGAGCACAAATGTATCAACTGTGTGGAGCACGGTCTTCCACTGACGGTGGAAAATGTGCGAAAAAGCTCCAAAGAGCATAAGCGGTGCGGAACCAGCTTTATTCTGATTGTCATGGTCATCAGCATTCTGTTTTTCATGGTCATCCGGGTGGATGCGATCTGGCTGAGATTTTTGAGCAGAATTATCCTGGTTCCGGTCATTGCAGGTGTTTCCTATGAAATCCTTCAGCTTGCAGGGCGCAGCAATTCAAAGATCATGGATCTGGTGAGCAGGCCGGGCATGTGGATGCAGGGCCTTACCACAAAGGAGCCGGACGACTCCATGATCCAGGTGGCTATCGCCGCCACGGAGGCTGTCTTCGACTGGAAGGCTTATCTGCGTGAGAACTTTCCTGACACAGATTTAAGCGCCTTTGAAACCGCTGAGGAGGATCAGGATTTGGTTCTTCAGACAGAGACTGTCTCTTTCGGTGACCCGAAGGAAGGGGAGGCTGAAAACGGGCTTCTCAGGAGGGACGCATGAGTAAGGAAGAGAAGAAAGAGCCGGTGAAGGGGCAGGACAGCCTGCAGAATCCCACCTGGCAGGAGGTGCTCGACGAAGGTGTGAGAGTGCTCTCGCAGGCGGGGATAGCGGAGGCGCAGCTGGACGCCTGGTATCTGTTCTCAGAGAGCTTTCCCATTGACAGGGTCCATTTTCTCATGGACAGGAACAGGCCCATGCACAGAGAAATATTTGAGAAGGGATGGCCTCTGTTTGCAGAGCGGATTGAAAAGCGGGCCAGCAGAATTCCCCTTCAGCACATTTTGGGAAGCCAGGAGTTTATGGGACTTTCCTTTCGGGTGAATGAGCATGTGCTCATACCAAGGCAGGATACGGAGACGCTGGTGGAGGAGGTGCTCAGGGACTGTCCTGACAGGAATGCCGATATTCTTGACATGTGCACGGGATCCGGATGCATCGGTCTGAGCCTTGCGGTGCTGGGAAGGTACAGAAGCGTCACTGCGGCAGATGTGTCGGAGGATGCGCTTCGGGTAGCGGCCGGAAATGCGAAGCGGCTGTTTCTGATCCAGAAGGATGTGGTCAGGGCAGAGTCGAAAAATTTCCCCGGTCTGCCCTTGTGTACAGAGCTGACCGTCTGGGCCGGAAAAAACAGGGAAAATGCAGAGACAAGGAAGTTTCGCCTTGTGCGCAGCGATCTGTTTTCTGAATTTGCCGCAGAGCGCTATGACGTCATAGTCTCGAACCCGCCCTACATTCCATCCGGCGAGGTGGAAAAGTTAGAGCCGGAGGTCAGGGAACATGAGCCGAGGCTGGCCCTTGACGGAAGTGCCGACGGGCTTCATTTTTACCGGATCCTGGCCGAAGAGTGCAGGAAGCATCTGAAGAAGGGCGGACGGGTCTATTTTGAGATAGGCTGTGAGCAGGCCTCTGCCGTGACGGAGCTTCTGGCGCAGCAGGGCTACACAAAAATCCAGGTGGTAAAGGACGCTCCGGGCCTTGACCGGGTGGTGAAGGCTGTCTGGACGCAGCACTGAGACGGCTGCGGGAAGCAGAGCCGGAATAAGGGAGCGTAAGCAGGATAAAACTGTGATAAAACTGCAGAGGCGATAAAATAAGAATCAAATGCATAAAGAGGGAATATACAGCCTGCCGGACAGGCATCAGGGGCCGGGACGGCAGGAAGGAGGTTGTCATGTTTGATCGTTTGGACGATTTGCTGATCCGATATGAGGAGCTGATGGAAGAGCTCAATAATCCATATGTGGTAGAGGATCAGAAGAAATTCAGAAAGCTCATGAAGGAGCAGGCGGATCTGGCTCCTATCGTGGAGGCGTATAAAAATTATAAGCAGGCTCACCAGGATGTGGAGGACAGCGTGGCTCTTCTGGAGGAGGAGTCTGACGAGGAGATGCGTGAGCTGGCCAAGGAGGAGCTGGCAGACGCAAAGAAGCGCATCGAGGAGCTGGAACAGGAGCTGAAGATCCTCCTGCTTCCGAAGGATCCCAATGATGAGAAGAATGTTATGGTGGAGATCCGCGCCGGAGCCGGCGGAGACGAGGCAGCTCTTTTTGCATCCGAGCTGTACCGCATGTATGTGCGCTATGCAGAGCGCAAGCGCTGGAAGACAGAGATTGTCAGCTTAAATGAGAATGGAATCGGAGGCTTTAAGGAGGTTGTGTTTATGGTGACAGGCCAGGGCGCATACTCCAAGCTCAAATATGAGAGCGGTGTTCACCGCGTTCAGCGTGTGCCGGAAACCGAGTCCGGAGGAAGAATCCATACATCCACGGCGACAGTGGCTGTTATGCCGGAGGCTGAGGAGTTTGACATTGAGATTGATATGAACGACTGCCGCATCGATGTTATGCGTGCGTCAGGAAACGGAGGACAGTGTGTCAACACCACAGACTCTGCCGTGCGTCTGACTCATATGCCCACGGGAATTGTGATTTACAGCCAGACAGAGAAGTCACAGCTTCAGAATAAGGAAAAGGCTTTCCGCCTTCTGCGCTCCAAGCTGTATGATCTGGAGCTGGAAAGACGGCAGAGTGAGGAATCAGAGGCGAGAAGAAGCCAGATTGGAACAGGCGACCGCTCTGAAAAGATCCGCACCTACAATTTCCCCCAGGGCCGTGTGACAGAGCACAGGATCAAGCTGACGCTCTATAAGATTGACTCTGTCATGGACGGAGAGCTGGATGAGCTGATCGACAGCCTGATTGCGGCAGACCAGGCGGCAAAGCTGGCAAAGCTCAATGAGGAGGTATAATTTTCAGGTAATATTCTGATACAGGAAAACAGGTGGATAAATTACGGTGTGCCGCCGAAGTTGAAACCACAGAGAAGAGGGTGTCCTTTCAGTCACTTCGTGACTTTTGGGACACCCTCTTCTCTGTGATTCAGCCAGTCAGCTCTCAGATTCCTTACATTATATACACAAAAAGTCATCAAAAGAGGAGATGCAGCATATCAGTGGAAGGGCAGAGTATTGCAGATTATTTTTGCAGTCCGGAAGGCTGAGGCTGTGAATCTTTCTGTCGATTTTTTGTGTTTTTTTGGGATTTGTGCTGAAATTGCGTGAATGGAGGCGATAATTGCGGCGTCCTTTGGAGAGAGGCACATTGAAATTCACTCAGACGGATGATAGAATCAGGAGTCGAAACCTGCGCTGTGACGGCTCCTTCCTGCTTAAAGCAGAGGGGATGCCTGCGGACAAACCTGTTCCTTCCGGTTGACATACTGGCATTTGAGATAGTAAGATTAGGTACAGAATCTGTCGAACAGACGAGATGAGGAGGAAGCAGAAGTGGAACTCAGGATAAAACTGACAGAACAGGAAATTTACACCTTTTTAAAGCACACATTTTACAGAGGGGCCAGAGGGGCGGCGAGCCTTATCTGCGTGCTTCTGATGATTCTGGTTGTAGCCGTATCCTGGAATCAGCAGCCGCCTGCAGGCAGAGTAATTCTCTCTGTGGGAGTGGTTCTGCTGATTTTAATGCAGCCCTTTGCCCTTCACCGCCGGGCGGCTGCTCAGGTAAAGGATCCGGAGCAGTCGAAAGAAATGTTCCTGCACCTTGACTACAATGGAATAAAAGCTCAGCAGGGCAGGGACAAAGCGAATATAGGCTGGCGCCAGGTGGAGAAGGTCACAAGGCTTACGGGGCTCTATGTTGTCGGCCTTCGCGGAAATAAAGCTTACCTGATTCCTGACCGGGTTCTCACCGGGACGAAGAAGGAGCAGTTTGAAAAACTCTTAAAGACCTATGTTTCAGCCGAAAAATTGAAAGGAATCTGATTATGAAAATCATTGAAACATACAGCCCGGAGGAGACCTTTGAGGCTGGAAGGCGCATGGGGGAAAAGGCAAAGGCAGGGGAAGTGTACTGTCTGAACGGCGACCTGGGAGTGGGGAAAACCGTATTTACCCAGGGCTTTGCCAGAGGACTGGGAATACAGGGAACCGTAAACAGCCCAACCTTTACCATTGTGCAGCAGTACGATGAGGGAAGGCTTCCCCTCTACCATTTTGATGTCTACCGGATTGGAGATATCAGTGAGATGGACGAGATTGGCTATGAGGACTGCTTCTATGGAGAGGGAGTCTGCCTGATTGAATGGTCGACACTGATCGAGGAGATTCTTCCGGAGCATGCCACGGAAATCAGGATAGAGAAAGACCTGAATCAGGGGTTTGACTACCGCAGAATCAGCGTGGAGGAGAGAAAATGAGAATATTAGGAATTGAGAGCTCATCCCTGGTGGCGTCCGTAGCCATTGTGACAGATGACATACTGACGGCAGAGTATACGGTAAACTTAAAGAAAACGCATTCCCAGACACTCCTTCCCATGATTGACGAGGTGATCCGGATGCTGGAGATTGAACTGGACTCCATAGACGCCATCGCCGTTTCAGGGGGCCCCGGCTCCTTTACAGGGCTTCGGATCGGTTCCGCTACAGCCAAAGGACTGGGACTTGCCATGAAAAAGCCGTTGATTCACGTACCGACCGTGGATGCAATGGCCTATGGCCTCTATGGGACAGATGCCCTTATCTGCCCTGTCATGGATGCCCGCAGAAATCAGGTATATACAGGACTCTACCATTTCAGGGACCGCTTTGAGGTGGTAAAAAACCAGTGGCCCTCCGATGTGAGAGAGCTGGTGGATGAATTGAATGAGAGAGGGGAGAAGGTAATCTTCCTCGGGGATGGAGTGCCGCCCTACAGAGCCTTGATTGAAGAGAGCATTAAGGTCCCCTGCGCCTTTGCTCCGGCCCACGTAAACAGGCAGAGAGCTGCATCTGTAGCCGCCCTGGGTGCCGTCTATTTTGCAGAGGGAAGAACGGAGACTGCTATGGAGCACAGGCCGGATTATCTGAGAAAATCCCAGGCTGAGCGGGAGCGGGAGGTGGCCGAGCGTCAGGGCGAGATGGAAAAGCTGGCTGCCGGAATCCAGGTAGTAGAGCGCCCGGAGACCCGGAATGTGCCGGAACAGGGAGAAAAAGCTGCAGAGAAGAAAGATTCAGAGAAGAAAACTGCAGAGAAGAAGGGCGCGGATAAGGAAGCGGAGACAGGGGAAGGAGCGCTGCGCTGATGGAGGCTGGAGGACAGACAAAGCTTTTAGTCAGGCCCATGACAGAGCGGGACCTTCCGGAAACTGCCAGCCTGGAACGGCTTAGTTTTTCTGTGCCCTGGTCAGAAACACTGCTGTCAGAGTGTCTGGACAGCCGTCTGGATCTGGTCTGGGTGCTGGAAGAGGAACGAGGAAGTGAGCTGCAGAAGGGTGAAGGAAGGAAGAAAATTGCCGGATACTGCAACCTCAGGATCATTGCAGGAGAGGCAGAATTGATGCGCATCGCTGTACATCCTGACCTTCGGGGAAGGGGATACGCAAGGATCCTGATGGATACGCTGGTTCGTTCTGCCAGAGAGCAGGGAGCCTCTGTGATTACGCTGGAGGTAAGAAATTCCAATCAGGCGGCCAGAAACCTTTATAAATCCTACGGTTTTGTGGAGGAGGCTGTCAGAAAAAGCTATTACACAGAACCGATTGAGGACGCCGTCATCATGGGACTTCGCCTCTCTTGAAATAATTACCACTTAAAAACGCGAATAGAAAAGACTATAATGTAGGGGTATCCGGTGCGGATGCCCCTTTAGTTTGCATCACAGGAAATTCCTCTGAACTCCCTGTGATAGAAAAAGCTCTGCCGGGCGGGATACACACGCCGCGCAGAGAAAAAAGGCTGCTTAGGGCAGCCGCGCGGCGGCGGAAAGACTAACTATTAAAAGTCAAGTCTAAAATGAAGATTTTTGAATGAATTG
>NZ_QUJI01000028.1:0-36092 GCF_003480545.1 Clostridium sp. AM29-11AC | reverse complement strand
AATCCCCCTAAAATAGACTTTTGGTTTTTCCTTGGTCTACTTTAGAGGGATCATATCAGCCTGGGCAATCTGACAGGGGATTTATCATGCGTCTGATAGGAATCGAACCTACGCACACGGCTCCGGAGGCCATTGCTCTATCCACTGAGCTACAGACGCATCGATTGTATTTTACTATAAACTGTGGGAAAAGGCAAGAACTTTTTCAATTATTGCTAATCTGCAACCTCATGCTCCAGCCATTTCCCGCTTCTAAACCGTCTTACAAAGAAGAAGCCCCGCACAGTCCAGTCAGTAAACATTCCAATCCATACAGCCATGGGGCCAAATCCGCAGACTCTGATCAGGAAGATGCAGAGAGTGACACGGCAGGTCCACATGGAGAGGCAGGAGAGAAGCATGGAAAATTTCACATCGCCGGCTGCTCTCAGGCCATAGCCTGGAATGAAAGCGGCTGTCCATACCAGAGGTTTTACCACCGTAATCCATCCCACCATAAACAGACAGAGGGAGGCGCTCTCTGCCTCCAGGCCTGCCAGTCTCGTGATCGGCCCTGAAAGGAGGAAGATGAGAATGCAGCTCACAAAGACGGCGGCCTCTGCGGCATAGCTCAGCTTTTTTATGTAATACCTGGCCTCGTCAGGTCTGCCTGCTCCCAGGCACTGGCCCACCACAGTCATCATTCCGATCCCGATGCCGATCCCGGCAATGCCGTTGAAATTTTCCATAATATTCGTCATGGCCTGGGCGGCAATGGCCGCTGTTCCCAGAGTGGAAACGGTGGACTGAATGGCCAGCTTTCCAAACTGGAACATACCGTTTTCCACCCCGGAGGGAATCCCGATGCGCAGAATATTTTTGATCAGGCGTCCGTCCGGCCGTAGGAAGATGAAGTTTCCGATAATGATCTGGCCGGATTTCCTCCGGAGGAATAAAAGCACGCAGACGGCGGCGATAATCCGGGATACCAGGGTGGAGATGGCAGCTCCTGCCACCCCCAGCCCTGCACCCCAGATTAGAACGGCATTTCCGAAAATATTCAGAAGATTCGTGGCTACTGTGACAGCCATGGGAAGGCGGCTGTTATTCTGTGCCCTGAAGATAGCTGAACCGGAGTCAAAGAGGGCGATGAAGGGGAAGGACAGGGAGGTATAGAAAAAATATACCATGGCAGAGTCCATGACCTCCTTTTCCACCGAGCCGAAGATCAGGCCAAGGATCGGCCCTCTGAAAAGCTGGCAGACTGCGAGAACAGCCAGCGAGATGGCAAGTACGATAAACAGAAGCTGGTCGGCACAGCGTTTCGCCTGTTCCTCCCGCTTCTGGCCCATATAGTTGGCGCAGATAATCGCACCCCCGGCAGCCAGAGCGTAAAAGGCCTGGATAACCAGTATGTTGATGGAGTCTACAAGGGAAACGGCGGAGATGGCCGCCTCGCTGACATTGCTCACCATCATGGAGTCCACAGTTCCCATAAAAGAGGTGAAGAGCTGCTCACAGATCAGGGGAACCATCAGGGCGAAAAGCTGCCGGTTGCTGTAGAGATGTCCTGCGCCGGAAGGGGCGCTTTCTTTTTGATTCATTGCAATGCACCTTCATTTCATACACGTTGTCAGCTGTATGCTTTTTCCTTTTTCATTGCTGTACAGGCGTGAAACATACGGAGTTTATTGTAACGGAAAGGGAGGAAGAATGCAAGAACGTATCTTTCTGCTGTTTCCGGCAGGAGGGGGAGGTGCCGGCCGGTGCAGCGGATTGCCGGGACAGTGAGTCTGTGAGAATTTTCTGTAGGAATCAGGCCGGACTGTGTGATATGATAAGAATATCAGAAACGTACAGGGATTTTTCTGGAAAAAGGAGGAAACATATGATTCACATTGCAATACTCGGAGTGGGATCCATTGCGGAAAAGATGGCCCAGACCTTAAATGGAATGGAGGGAAAGGATAAGGAGTTCTGCTGCTATGGGGCAGCGTCCAGGGACAGAGAGAGGGCGGAGGCCTTTGCAGCCAAATATGGCTTTGAGAAGGCCTACGGCTCCTATGAGGAGATGGCGGCCGACCAGGCAGTGGATCTGGTCTACCTTGCAACCCCTCACTCCCACCACTATGCCCATGCTAAGCTGTGCCTGGAAAACGGAAAGCATGTGCTGTGTGAGAAGGCCTTTACAGTCAACGCCCCTCAGGCCAGGGAGCTGTTTGATATGGCTGAGAAACGGGGGCTTCTTCTGACGGAGGCCATCTGGACAAGGTACATGCCTATGAGAGAGATGATTGACGATGTGCTGGCATCGGGCATTATCGGCACTCCCTGTACCCTGACTGCCAATCTGGGGTACCGGATTTTTGAGAAGGAGAGGCTTATCCGGCCGGAGCTGGCAGGAGGAGCTCTCCTGGATGTGGGAGTTTATACGCTGAATTTTGCTCTCATGGCCTTTGGAAAGGATTTTGAAAAAATAGAATCCTCCGTGCAGATGACAGAGACAGGAGTGGATGCCCAGGAGAGCATAACCCTGCGATACAGAGACGGCAGGATGGCTGTGCTGAATGCGACGATGATGGGGATCAGCGACAGACGCGGCGTGATCTACGGAGACAGAGGGTTCCTGGAAGTGGAAAATATTAACAACCCACAGTCCATTACGGTTTATGACGGGGATTACAGGGAAGTAAAAAGGATTCCCTGCCCGCCCCAGGTGACAGGATATGAGTACGAGGTGGAGAGCTGCCTGAAGGCTGTCAGGGAGGGCCGGACAGAATGCCCCGAAATGCCTCACAGTGAAACGATCTGTGTGATGGAGCTGATGGATGAGCTGAGGAGGCAGTGGGGACTGTCCTACCCCTGTGAGGAAATTTCATGACATGGGCTGAGGCGGCAGCCGGCAGGCCGGTTTTCTGCCATTAAAATGGAGGAATTTTCCATAATTACACAATAATAACTTTTTTCGAGAATGAATGTAAAAAACATCAAAAGGTTGACGCCGTATTCATTTTATGTAATAATTCTCGTTGTGCCTTTGGGAAAGCAAAACAACTTGTCTGGGAGTGCTGCTCCTGGAACTTCTGCTTTACAGTTTATGCTGCAAAAGTTCCATCATGCGACACTCCCTTTTTGGGTCCGTCAGTCAGCGGGAAGCTGGCGGCTCTGGGACAGGTTTCTTCCCGGGGAAAGGAAGATGAAAGAAATGAAAGAAAAAGAGGTGTTTATGGAAAACTCAAAGAAAATCAACTGGTACACCCTGGCCTTTATGGCGTTTTCTACGGTCTGGGGCTTTGGAAACGTGCTCAACGGCTTCGTTTACTTTAACGGAATCCAGGTTATCTTCAGCTGGATTCTGATGTTTGCCCTGTACTTTGTACCTTATACGCTGATGGTCGGCGAGCTGGGCTCTGCCTTCAAGCATTCCGGCGGCGGCGTAAGCTCCTGGATCCGTGAAACCATCAGTCCCAAGTTTGCCTACTATGCAGGCTGGACGTACTGGGCCTGCCATGTAACCTATATCGCCAGCAAGGGAAGCGGCGGATTAAAGGCTTTAAGCTGGATGGTATTCCAGAACGGAAGCACCTATGACACGCTGCCCACCACCTGGGTACAGCTTGCGACTCTGGCTGTGTTCCTGTTCTTCTGCTGGGTTGCAAGCCGCGGCTTAAACCCGCTGAAAAAGCTGGCCACCATCGCCGGAACAAGCATGTTCATTATGTCAATCCTCTACATTCTCATGATGTTCGCAGCTCCGGCCATCAACCCGGGAGGCGGCTACGTTTCCATGGATTTCAGCGCAAAGAACCTGATTCCGCAGTTTAACGTGGGATATTTCACCTCCCTTTCCATCCTTGTGTTTGCAGTGGGTGGGTGTGAGAAGATCTCTCCCTATGTAAACAAGGTGAAAAACTCTGCCACCGGCTTCCCCAAGGGAATGATTGCCCTGGCTGTCATGGTTATGGTCTGCGCGATCCTGGGCACAGTGGCCATGGGGATGATGTTCGATCCGGCGGTCATCAATGAGAGCACAGAGAGCTTCAATTCCTACGTGTCCAACGGCGGATACTGGGCATTCCAGAAGCTGGGCGAGTATTACCATGTGGGAAATCTGTTCTTAATCATCTACGCTGCCTGCAACGCAGTGGGACAGTTCTCCACGCTGGTACTCAGCATCGACGCTCCGCTTCGCATGCTGCTTGACAATGAGGATGCGAGAGAGTTTATCCCAACAAAGCTGTTAAAGAAGAACAAATACGGCGCTTACATCAACGGAATCTGGATGGTGGTTATTCTGTCAGGAAGCATCATCGTAATCCAGTCCTTTGTGCCGGGCGCTGCTGCAGTTCTGGCCCAGTTAAATAAGCTGAACTCCGTAACCATGCCGCTGCGCTACCTGTGGGTATTTGCTGCCTACATTGCGCTGCGCAGATGTATCGGAAAATTCAATCCCGAATACCGCTTTACAAAGCATCAGGGTCTTGCCTTCACGGCAGGCATATGGTGCTTCGGCGTCACAGCCCTCTGCTGCATCCTGGGTATGTATGTAGAAGGCGATATCGCTTCCACAGTGTTAAACATTGTGACTCCGTTCGTGCTGACAGCCCTTGGACTGATTCTTCCTATTATCAAGAAGAGAGAGGCAGCTAAGGCACAGTGAGAAGCAAAATAAAAACAAGATAAAACAGAGAAGCCGCTGGCAGGAAAAAATTTCCCCCAGCGGCTCTTTTTCTGTATAGCGGAAGGGATTTTAGAGACTGCAGTGCTGCCGGTTCCGGCACTTCCCGGTTCAGCATCCCGTCATGATTCGGATAATCTCCTTGTCTGTCTCCCGCATGCCGTCCTTTCCAAGGCGGCCGATATTCCGGATCGTATTTTCCACTCCCTTGGACACGACACCGTCACCGCCGTAGAACTGCTGGCCGTTGCGGTACATGTTCCAGCCCAGAATGCCGGCATCCACGGAGGCGGCAATCTTGGCGGCGCAGGAAGCCTTGGCGCCGTCACAGATAATGCCGGAGGTAATGGCAATGGCATTTACCAGGGTGTGGGCAATTTCCTCAAAGCCGCCTCCGGCCAGGTAGGCGATCCCGGCACCGGCACCTGCGCCGGCGCTGACGGCTCCGCAGTAGGCTGACAGCCGTCCAATCCCTGTTTTCTGGTGCAGGGTGATGAGATCCGAGACGAGAAGAGCCCGGTACAGCTTCTCCTCGCTGCAATTCCACTCCTTAGCGTATTCGATAACCGGAAGGGAGGCGGTTATGCCCTGGTTTCCGCTGCCGGAGAGAATGACAACGGGCATTTCACAGCCGTTCATTCTGGCATCGGAGCCGGCAGCAGCAGCAGCCTTTGCTCTGTTTTTTACATCTGTTCCGTATTCCTTTAAGAGCACTTTTCCGATGTTGGCCCCATAGCTGCCGCGCAGTCCCTCCTGGGAGATGGCGGTATTGTATGCGATCTGGCGGTCTAACAGTTCGCGGACATCGGAGAGGTCTGCTGTATCAGAAAAGTCCACGATTCCCTCAACCGTCAGAAGGCTGTAGTCAGGCATATCTGTGCTCGCCTGCTCGGAGAGCTCTCCCTGGTAGAGAACTTCCCCGTCTTTTTCGAGAAGAACAATATTGGTATGCTCATTGATTATGCGGGCTTTGGCCTGTGAGCCGTCCTTCTTCACGGTCACGGATACGTCCAGGATAAAGGGGGAATCTGCCGGGCGGACATAAATGGAAGCCGTTTTCAGGTAGGCGGCAAGCTTTTCTTTTTCCTCATCAGTTACCTGTGACAGAACCTCCAGCTTCAGTTCCTCCTTTCCTGCGATGATGCCGGCAGCTGCTGCAGCCTCGATTCCCTTGGCCCCGTTTGTATTGGGGACGATAACGCTTTTTACATTTTTTATGATGTTTCCGCTGGCTTCAATGAGGACGGAATCGGGGATACAGCCCAGCAGCGCTCTGGCCCTGGCAGCGCAGTAGGCGATGGCGATAGGTTCCGTGCATCCCATGGCGGGGAGAAGTTCCCGTTTCAGAATGTCCACGTAGGTTTTGTATCGGATATCAGATTTTTCCATATTTTGTTTCCTCTTTTCTTTCTGTTTTCATGTGCTCTCCGTCTCGGAGGAGAAGCAGAAGGCAGGTGATAAAGATTTCCTTTGACACAGAATCTCCTTATAAGATATTATGGGGAAAATAACAGGTTTTGTCCAACAGTTTTTTGAAAAAGGCCCACAAAAAAATATTGTATATTGTGGCAGGGGGTTAATCATGAATTTTGTAGATCTTTCGTGTTTTGTCATGGCTGCCGAGGAAATGAACTTTACGCGTGCAGCCAAGCGGCTTTACATTTCTCAGCAGTCTCTGAGCAGCCATATTGCGAAGCTGGAGGAGCATTATGGTGTCCGTCTGTTTGACAGAAGCGCACCTTTGACAATGACCAGGGAGGGAAACCTTCTTCTGAAGCATGCCCGGGCAATTCTCGATGAAGAAAATCAGATAAAAGAAGAACTCCAGGACTTAAGAGAGGGAGGAGGATGCCAGCTTTCCATAGGAATCTCCGGCTATCGAAGCAGCGCTATGATGCCTGTTCTTTTACCGGCTTTTTATAAAAAAAGGCCTGAATGCCGGGTAAAACTTCTCGAGGCCCCGTTAGCCCAGGTGACAGAGGCGCTCCTTCACGGGAGAGTTGAGATGGTAATCGGATATGAATCAGATGAGGACAAAGGGATTCGAAGCGATGTCCTCTATGAGGAGGAGATATGGCTTGTGATTCCCGGCAGAATTTTTGAAGCGTGCTTCAGTGACAGCGAAAGAGAACGCCTGCTATCCCAAACCAGGATTTCTTTTCAGACGGCCAGAAAATGTCCTCTGATTTTGATGGGTGAGAGAACCTGGCTTCGGGAAATGGTAGAGGCTTTTGGGAGAGAAAAGGAGGTGGAATTTTACTCTTCAGTAGAGACAGCAAGTATTGACACGATGATTTCTCTGTGTATGAAAGGGATGGGAGCTATGGTTTGTCCGGAAATTTATCTTGATGAGAAACAACTCCGTGAAGACGGTTTTAAGGTATTTCGGCTGTCAGAATCCATGTTTCGCAGGAAAATAGCAGTTAACTATCTGGATCGAAAGTATCAGCCCCGCATTGCAAAGGAATTTATTGCCCTGGCAAAACAGGTTTTCCATAAGGGCTGGCATGAAAAAACAATCAGACAAAATTAAATTATAGGCGGTGAAAGCACAGATCATATCAATCTGCCTGAAGAAAATGAAAGCGACAGAAAAACACAGTGGCCTCACCGGATAAAACTGTTGGAACTCAGTAGAAATTGTTTGTATAATTGGCCATAAATAGGAGAATACCAGACAACAGTCCAAATTAGCGGGGGATTTTGCCCGTCATATCCTCCGGATATGCCATCTCTCCGAGAGATGCGCACTCGTAATGTGTGGCTGGATTTTACTGGGTACGTCAATAGGATTTTAGGGGAGGAAGGAGCATGGAGAACCATAACTTAAAGCGGTTAATCCGCCTTTCGGACGAGTACGAAGCATATACACTGAAAAACAGGAGAGAGATCCACAAAAACCCGGAGCTGTCTTTTCAGGAGTTCCGTACGGCGGCCCTGGTGTGCCGGGAGCTTGACGCCCTTTCCATTCCCTGGGAAAAAAGTCCGGTTGAACCGGGGATCATTGCTCAGATAGACAGCGGACGTCCGGGAAAGCTTCTAATGCTTCGGGCAGACATGGATGCCCTTCCAATTCAGGAGGAAAATGACCTGGAGTTTCGCTCTGAGCGTGAAAATATCATGCATGCCTGCGGACACGATGTCCATACCGCAAACCTTTTAACTGTCGCCAAGATCTTAAATGAGATGAAAGACTGCTTTAACGGCCGGGTAAAGCTGGTGTTCCAGCCAGGCGAGGAGAGCGGAGGAGGCGGCAGAAGAATGATTGAACAGGGGCTTCTGGATGAAAAGCCGGATGCCTGTATAGGGCTCCACGTGTTTCCCTGGACTCAGGGGAAACTGGTAATCGGGAGCGGGTATCTGACGGCCTTTTCTGATGGCTGCACAGTGAAAATACACGGAAAAGCGGCCCATTCATCCACACCGGAAGAAGGAGTGGATGCCATAGGAATTGCGGCGGCGATTGTGACAGCTCTCAATTCAGTGGCAGCCAGGAACATCAGCCCCATGGAGAACTCCACTCTGAATGTAGGAAAAATTGCAGGGGGAAGTGCGCCGAATATTATCGCCTCGGAATGTGAACTCTCAATTATGATGCGCAATATTACGCCAGAAGCCCGTGAGGTGATGATGGAAAAAATTAATTCTATATCAAAAGGGATAGCGGAAGCTATGGGGGGCAGCTGTGAAATTTCTTTTCGCCAGGGATATCCGTCTGTATACAATGATCCGGAATTTACCGCTTTTGTGACAGACACGGTTGAGAACCACAGGGAAGTGCTGTATGATGGGATTGCAGAGATTCCGGAACACTATTTACTCACAGGCAGCCAGGCAAGGCTGATCGCTGAAGACTTCGGATTTTATTCCAGACAAGTTCCCTCCTGCTTTATCCAGGTGGGAACGGGAGTATATGCACCAGCTCACAGTTCCCGGTTTATGGTTGACGAAAACTGCATTAAGCTCTGCACCAGGCTTATGGCAGCTGCAGCGCTCCGTTTTTTAAGTATGTAGCTCTGCAGCAGGGAAGATTCCCCGCTTTAAGAGAGCAGGATGAGTAAAGCAGAAAACATGGCAGGCTTAGGGTGAGGATATCCAGGTCAAATAGATATAGGCAGATATAGGCAAGACGCACAGTTAATGTGAATGATGAAAGAGATATACAGTCAGGAAGGAGTTAAAAAGAAGAGAATGGAACATTCAGAAGAAATGGAACGCCCTGTAATAGGAGTCCTGGGAAATCTGTATACACATACACATTCCGCGTATGCGGCCCAGATGACATATGCAAATTCTGCATACCTGAACGCAGTGAGTGAGAACGGAGGGATTCCCTTTGTGATCCCGGCTGTGGGCACAGAAGAGGAACTGGAGAGGCTCCTCTCTTTCTGTGACGGACTGCTGTTTCCCGGAGGAGAGGATGTGGATCCGAAGCTGTTCGGAGAGGAGCCCCATCCCTCCATCGGTTCAGTCAATGAGCAGATGGATCGCTTCTGGATTCTGGCAGAGAAAAAGGCAGAGGAGCGGAAGCTCCCGGTGCTTGGAATCTGCAGAGGAATGCAGCTTGTCAATGTCGCCAGAGGAGGGAGCCTGTGGCAGGATATCAGCCTGTACCGGGCGGATCACCAGCTCCATGCGCAGAAGCAGGAGAGATCCTATCCGATCCATCAGGTGAGGATCGAGAAGGGAAGCCGGCTTTCAAAAATACTGGGAGAGGAGACCGTATATACAAATACTCTTCATCACCAGTGCGTCAGGCTCCCGGGAAGAGATCTGGCTGTAACAGCCTGGGCGGTAGACGGAGTGGCGGAGGCGATGGAGAGTCCAGAGGGAAGAATTATTCTTGTACAGTGGCATCCCGAGGAGCTTACAAGGTCGGTGCCGAAAATGAACGGGCTGTTTTCTGATCTGGTGCGAAAGGCACAGAGACACAGATGCGAGAAGCAGCAGGAATCCTGATCTCATCCAGACTTTTACGTTTCAGTGGAAAATCCTCTCTTCCTGTAGTACAATCAGGATAGCTTGCATTGGAAAGGAGTGACATGGATGCCTTTTATTAACTCAAAACTGTCAGTTAAGGTATCAGATGAAAAAAAGGAAGCAATTAAAACAAAGCTGGGGCATGCCATAGAGGCGATTCCGGGCAAAACGGAAAGCTGGCTGATGGTAGGATTTGAGGATGACTACTGCCTGTATTTCAAGGGAAACCAGGACGGACCCACTGCCTTTATTGAGGTGAAAATTTTCGGCAGTGCGCCGGACAGCGCCTTTGACAGGCTGACAGAGCGTATTTCTTCCATCTATGAGGAGGAGCTTGGAATACCAAAAAACCGTATTTATATCAAGTATGAGGAAGTGCTTCACTGGGGATGGAACGGAGCTAATTTTTAAGGGAGGCGGCGGTTTGACAAAGATGCCGCAGGCAGAGACAGAGAAGAAGGAGGATGACGGTCATGATGAACGAAAAAGTGGCAGAGCTTATTAACACACAGGTAAATAAGGAGTTTTACTCCGCATACCTTTATCTGGAATTTTCCAATTTTTACGTGGAGCAGGGATTAAGCGGATTTGCAAACTGGTACAGCATACAGGCCCAGGAGGAGAGAGATCACGCGATGCTGATGTTAAAATACCTTCAAAACAACGGCGTGTCTGTGACGCTGGAGGCTATCGACAAGCCGCAGGTACAGCTTCAGAACAATATGGATCCTCTGAAGGAGGGCCTTAAGCATGAGCAGTATGTAACCTCCCTGATCAACAATATCTATGACGCAGCCTACACCGGGAAAGATTTCCGCACCATGCAGTTCCTCGACTGGTTTGTAAAGGAGCAGGGGGAGGAGGAGATGAATGCCTCTGACCTGATCAAAAAGATGGAGCTGTTTGGAGGAGATCCGAAGGGACTTTATATGCTGGACAGCGAGCTGGGAGCCAGGACGTATACAGCTCCGTCCCTGACTCTGTAGTCTGCGGCAGTCAAGGCCTGCGCTGAGGAAAGCAGACAGAAAGGCGAAAATAATGAGACAGAGAATCTGTGATTATGGAATTCAGATTGGGAGTTTCCCCAGGGGAACCAGAAATCTGATAACGGATGTTCCAGGCGTGGCTGTAGGGCATAAGACGGTGAAGGGAAACGGGAACTGTACGGGAGTCACAGTGATTATGCCTGTAAAAGACAATCTGTTTTTGAACAAGTGCACTGCCGCAGCTTACATCCACAATGGCTTTGGAAAAACCTGCGGACTTTTGCAGGTGGAGGAGCTTGGAACACTGGAAACACCCATCGCGCTTACCAACACGCTGAATGTAGGGCTGGTGGCCGATGCGCTGGTAGAATATACCTTAAACCGCTGTGAGGCTGACGGAGAGCCTGCTTTTTCCGTCAATCCGGTGGTGGGAGAGTGCAATGACAGCCGGATTAATAAGATCTCTGTGAGAGCAGTGACAAAAGAGGATGTGTTTGAGGCGATCGAGGCAGCCGGTGAGGACTTTGAGGAGGGCAGCGTGGGCGCCGGAGCCGGAACCATCTGCTATGGCTTTAAGGGAGGAATCGGCTCCGCATCCCGGCTGGTGGAAGTGGAAGGAAAGAAATATACCATCGGAGTCCTGGTTCAGTCAAACTTCGGTGCCACCCGCTGTCTGACGATCAACGGCGTTCCCGTGGGAAGGGAAATTCTGAGAGAGGCAGAGGGACAGGAGCTGCCCTCCCCTTCAGATACCCTGAGAAGCCATGTAAAAAAGGCTCTGTTCCACGGTACCCAGGAGGATCGCGGTTCCATTATGATGATCTGCGCTACGGATCTACCGCTCTCAGATCGCCAGTTAAAGCGCCTGATCCGCAGAATGGGAAACGGACTGGCCAGAACCGGCTCCTATACAGGACATGGCAGCGGGGAGATTATGATAGGTTTCTCCACTGCCAATCGCGTTCCGGCGGCACAGGAACCTGCGGTTCTGACGAGGGAGATGCTCAATGAGAGCCTTCTCAATGAGCCCTTTGAGGCAGTGGCCGAGGCGGTGGAGGAGGCGGTTCTCAATTCCATGACTATGGCTGAGACGACAGAGGGAGTGGACGGAACCGTCTATTACAGCCTGGCGGAATTTTTGGGAAGTAAACTGATCAGAGAGTAAAAAGACAGTCCTGTTGAGACGTGATAAGAACGAGGGAAAAGCAGAATACAGAGCGTGAAGCGGAGCCGGCATTATGCAGAAATGCCGGCTCCATTTTACTGTTTACAGGATATTTCTCTGAAGTTTATGAATAAAGCTCTGCCTAATCTTTAAAGGGGACGCAAGCCTCACGGACAAGGGATTCAAACAAGGGAAGCATGGCGTCATCAACAGGGAGCATGGCCTCCGGGTGCCACTGAAGCCCGATTCCAAATGGATAATCTTTTACCTCCACCGCTTCGATTACCCCGTCATCGGAGAGAGCGGCTGTCTGCAGGCATTCTGCCACAGTCTTGAGAGCCTGGTGATGGTAGCTGTTCGTCCAGATTCTGGTTCCGAACAGCCGATGAAGAAGAGTTCCCTCCTTAATTGTGACAGGATGGCTGACATCCCCTCTGTCCGTTGCCTGCATGTGCTTTGAAACGGTTGTGGAAAATTCCGTCAAGTCCTGATAGAGCGTTCCGCCGCAGGCCACATTGAGAACCTGTATGCCGCGGCAGATGGCGATAAAGGGCTTTTTCGCCTCCAGCACGAGCTTCATCAGAGACAGCTGAAAATCGTCCAGGAGAAGGCTGGTAGGCCCCACAAGACGGCTGGGAAGCTCTCCGTATTTGCAGGGAGAGATATCCTGTCCTCCGCTGAAGAGAAAGCCGTCGCAGACAGCAAGATACTGGGAAAGGATTTCCCTGTTCTTCGTTACAGGCAGCATGACGGGAACACCGCCGCCGCGGATGACGGCGTTCGGATAATTTATGTTGGTAAAGACTCTGGGAACCGCCCCTTCGCCCAGGACGGTGACAATTCCGATAACCGGCTGTTTCATTAGAAAAAATCCCCCTTTTACAATATAGATTTATTTTTAGTATAGCATAGATTCCTTTTAGTATAGCATGGAGCAGAAGGAATGCCCAGATAAAAGAGAGAATATTTTTCGTGCCGCTTCATATAAATCGAATACCGGAAGTCAGTAAAAAAATCACAGAAACTGAGATGGAAAGATATGCCAGACAGTTGGGGCGGTCTCAAAAAGCAGAATAAAATAATGGTAATCCTACAGGAAAAGACGAATAAAACAAAAATAAAAACAGTAAAGCAATATTTGGAATATTTCAGAGCCTCCGAAGACAAAAACAAAATTATTAAAAGGTGAAATATTGACATAATACAAAATTTATGGGATAATATATCAAAAATTCAGAAATTTACAGCGGTGCGGTTAAAATGCGTATTCTGTGAAAAAAAGGGAGGAGAGATTTTATGAAATTGAGAGCGAAAAAACTACTTGCCCTTGCAATGGCCGGTGTGATGACGTTATCCCTGGCCGGCTGCGGCGGCTCCGGAAGCTCCGGCGGTTCCGGGAACGCAGGCTCAGAGGCAGCGGGGCAGACCGGAGAAGCATCCTCAGAGGGCGGAGCAGCTTCTTCAGTTCCCAAATCAGCAGAGGAAGTGGTTGTGCCGGAGGGAGAATCCGTTTCCCAGGAGATGGATGTGGTCGGTGCCATGAATGTGGATTTCACCACCATGGATCCCATGGATACCAGCGATACACTTTCAGGCGGTATTCAGAGACTCATGATGGATGGATTATTCGGATTTGACGACAACATGAAGATCATTCCCATGCTGGCAACGGATTATGAGGCAAATGAAAATGCCACAGAATATGTGATTCATTTAAGACAGGGAATTTCTTTCACAGACGGGACTCCGTTCAATGCAGAAGCGGCGAAGGCCAACCTGGATCGCTGGGGCGATAAGGAGCTGGGACTTAAGAGGACGACACTTCTTTGCAATGTTCTGGAATCGACAGAGATCGTGGATGAGTATACCGTAAGGGTGAAGCTGTCACAGCCTTTCGGCGCCTTTATTGCAACGCTGGCCCACCCGGCCTGTGTGCTGATGAGCCCGAAGGTGATTGCCCAGGGAAACGACGCCTGTGCCGAGAGCCCGGTTGGAACAGGACAGTACATATTTAAGGAGTGGATCGCAGGCGATCACGCTACCGTCACACTTAACAAGGACTGGTGGGGCTATGACGCAGAAATCTGCGGCGGTACAGCTCTGGCAGAGCCGGATGCAGGCTTTAAGAGCATCACCTTCCGCCCGGTAGCTGAGAACGCCACGAGAGTCGCCATGCTTCAGTCAGGGGATGCCCAGTTTATCTGGCCGGTTCCCACAGAGAGCATGCAGGCACTTGCGGCAGATACAAACGTGTATGTAGGAGCAGAGGAGGGCATGGTTGTCCGCTATCTGTTCATGAACAATATGAAAGCGCCGTTTAATGACAAGAGGGTGCGCCAGGCTGTCAACTATGCAATCAACAAGGAAGCCTACATTGCAGTTGTAAAGAATGGCCTCTCCTCGGTGGCAACCTCCATCATCGGACCTGCCACTCAGCACTATAAGGCAAACGATCCATACCCCTATGATCCCGAAAAGGCCAAGGAACTTCTCACAGAGGCGGGATATCCGGACGGATTTGAGTGCACCCTGATCTGCGCCAGCACCACGGCAAACTTAAAACAGGCCGAGTTCCTTCAGCAGCAGCTGGCTCAGGTGGGAATCACCATGAACATCAACGCTCTCGAGAGCGCGGTCGTAAATGATAAGGTAGAGAATGTCAATGTTCCCGGCTCAGAGGCTGAGGTAGAGATGTACACCATCGGCTGGTCCTCCTCCACGGGAGATGCAGACTGGGGTATCCGTCCTCTGGTTGCTGTAGAATCCATGCCTCCGATGAGCTATAACATCTGCTACTATGAAAATGAGGAAGTAGATAACCTTCTCTATGAAGCACTGGCAACGGCAGATGAGGAGAAGAGGGCAGAGGCCTATGCCAAGGCTCAGGATATTCTCTGGGAAGACTGCCCGATGGTATGCCTCGTGAACGATTACAACACATGGGCCACCACAAACAAGATTGCCAATGTTAAGGTTTACCCGGATAACTGTCTGAACATCAGAAATGCCAGAATGGCAAAATAGTGAATATATCAGATCATGCAGAAGATGGAAAAGACAGTGAAAAAGTAAACTGAATACAAAAACATAATTGAAAGTCAGCAGGAGAGCGGCAGGCCAAAGTCGCAGGAAGACTTCCGGTAAGACGGATGGCCTGAGCTCTCTTTCTTGACTGGAATACAGCCTGTAGCTGCAGGAAAAGCTGAAAAGGCAAAGAGTGCAGAAGCTCAGGATTTGCTCGGAAATGGTTTGGCGGTCTGTAACAGAAAGCTGCCAAACCATTTTTGGGAGTAGGGAGAGAAGGGAGAGTGAACGGATGCTTAAATATATTGTAAAGCGTGTGATTGGTGTAATCCCTACACTGATTATTGTTACAACCTTTGTGTTCTTTTTCGTTCGCCTGATTCCGGGAGATCCGGCCCGTCTGGTGGCCGGCCCTCAGGCGACTCTTGAGGACGTGGAGGTAGTAAGGGAAGAGCTGGGGCTTAATAAACCCATTCTCACTCAGTATGCAGACTATGTGACAGGACTGTTTCACGGAGATCTGGGAATGTCTCTGAGAACGAAGCGCCCGGTAGCCACAGAGGTAAGTCTGCGGTACATGAATACAGTGAAGCTGACTGTGTTCAGTCTGGTGTGGAGTGTGATTGTGGGAGTGCTCATCGGAGTCTGGTCAGGAAAGCACCGATCGCGGTGGCAGGATTACACGGGAATGACGCTGGCCATATCGGGCATCTCCATGCCTTCTTTCTGGATCGGTTTTCTCCTGATTATGGTGTTTTCCGTTAACCTCAAATGGTTTCCCACCACAGGTGCGGACTCCTGGAAGAGCTTTATTCTTCCGGCTATTGCACTGGGAACCAGTATCGCGGCCATTATCGCCAGGTTTACCCGTTCGTCCATTATTGAGGTAATGAAGGAAGATTATATAAGGACAGCCAGGGCCAATGGCCTCAGGGAGAAATCTGTCATCTGGAAGCACGCCTTCAGAAATGCCATGATCTCCGTGGTGACAGTAGTGGGTCTGCAGTTTGGATTCCTCCTTGGCGGTTCTGTAGTTACAGAGTCTGTGTTTGCATTTCCGGGTCTTGGCTCCCTTCTTGTGGAGTCGGTAAACTACAGGGATTACAATGCTATTCAGTCCCTGATCCTGATTTTCTCGCTGCACTTTATTTTGATTAACCTGGTAGTGGACATCCTCTATGCTCTGCTGAATCCGGAAATCAAGCTGAATTAATGGGAAAGGGGATACGTTATGGCGAAGGAAGAAAAAGTATTAAATGAAAAAATGGACATCAATACGCCGTTTAAGGACTTTGTGCGGAAATTTAAAAAGCAGAAAACGGCAATCGTGGCAATGTTCTTTATCATTGCCCTGGTGATTCTCGCATTTATCAGCTACCAGATTGCCCCCTATGGCATTAATGAGTATGATTACACGGCGATCATGCAGGGACCCAGCGCAGCCCATTGGTTTGGAACAGACGAGTTTGGGCGGGATCTGTTTTCAAGGATCATCTGCGGTACCAGGATCTCCCTGAGTGTAGGACTGTTCTCTGTCAGCATCGCTGCTGTCTGCGGAACTATTCTGGGACTCCTTGGCGGATATTACGGCGGAATCCTGGACTCTATCATTATGAGAATCTGTGACACTCTGTTTGCATTCCCGGGAATTATTCTGGCTATCGCTATCATTGCCATTCTGGGAAGCGGAATGACAAACGTGGTGATTGCAGTAGCTGTGTTCAGCACACCTACCTTTGCGAGGCTGGTGCGCAGTACCACCCTGTCGACGAAGGGAAATGTGTTTGTGCAGGCGGCAAGAAATCTGGGCGCCAGCGACGCCAGGATCCTGTTTCGCCATATTCTGCCCAGCGCCATTCCCAATATCATCGTGCAGTATACCATGTCTATCGGAACCTCCATTCTGACAGCATCGAGCCTCAGCTTTCTGGGAATGGGAGCTCAGCCGCCGACACCGGAGTGGGGACTTCTTCTGAGCAACGGAAGAACCTACATGATGACCAGCTGGCACATTACCCTGTTTCCGGGCCTTGCCATATTCCTGACAGTTCTGTGCTTCAACCTTCTGGGGGACGGACTCAGGGATGCACTGGATCCAAAGCTGACCGATTAAATGAAGGAAGAGAAACGATGAAAGGGAGAGCCGGACAGGAGGGAGGAACGGAATGGATACAAGGAAGAATATTCTGGAAATAAAAAATATGCACACCTACTTTTTCACAGACAATGGAGTGGTAAAGTCGGTGGACGGAGTGGATATCGAGCTGAAGGAGGGCTCCACTCTGGGGATAGTGGGAGAGTCGGGAAGCGGAAAGAGCGTGACGGCCCTCTCAGTTATGGGACTGTTAATGGGAACCACGGGAAAGGTGGTGGAGGGGCAGATTCTGCTGGACGGCCGCGACATCACAAACCTGAGCGCTGAGGAGAGAAGAAAGATCAGAGGAAATCAGATTTCCATGATCTTCCAGGAGCCTATGACGAGCCTGAACCCGGTTATGAAAATCGGGGATCAGCTGGTGGAGGCCATCAAGATGCACCAGAACAAGACAAAGCAGGAGGCCAGGGAGATGGCCGTTGAGATGCTGAAAAAGACGGGACTTCCGAGGGTAGAGCGGATTGTCAATGAGTACCCGTTTCAGCTCTCCGGAGGACAGAGGCAGAGGGTTATGATCGCTATGGCTCTCGTCTGCAACCCGAAAATCCTCATCGCCGATGAGCCTACCACTGCTCTGGATGTGACGATTCAGGCTCAGATCATTGATCTGATGAACCATCTGAAGGAGGAGATAGGAACTTCTATCATGTTCATTACCCACGATCTGGGTGTGGTGGCGGAAACCTGCGACGAGGTGGTGGTAATGTACTGCGGCCGTGTGGTGGAAAAGGGAAATGTGTACGACATTTTCGGGCAGACAGCTCATCCATACACCCAGGGACTTCTGCGCTCCATCCCAAAGCTCGGGGAGCATGTGGAGGAGCTGGATTCCATTCCCGGCAATGTGCCGAATCCCAAATATATGCCAAAGGGCTGCAAGTTCGCCCCCAGATGCGAACACGCCACAGAACGCTGCAGAGAGGAAGAGCCGGGATTCTTTGATCTGGGAAACGGACACCTGAGCAGATGCTGGCTCTGTGAAAGATAAGGGGGGACGGATATGGCAGAAGATTTATTAAAGGTAGAGGGACTGAAACAGTATTATCCGGCATCCAGCGGCCTGTTTGGGAAAAAGACCTACGTAAAGGCCGTGGACGATGTGGATTTTGAGGTAAAGAAGGGAGAAGTGTTCGGAATCGTAGGAGAGTCCGGATGCGGAAAATCCACTCTCGGAAAGGCTATCTGCAAGCTCATTGAGCCCACAGACGGAAAAATTATTCTGGACGGGGAGGATATCCGGGGCTATGACAGCAAAAAAATGAGAAGCGTGAGAAAGAAGGTTCAGATGGTATTCCAGGACCCTTACGCTTCCCTGAATCCCAGAATGTCCATCCACGATATTCTGGCAGAGCCGCTGGTGATCCACGGGCTTGCCAAGGGAAAACAGGAGATCGACGAGGCGGTGGTGCGGCTTCTCAGAGAGGTGGGAATGGACGATTACCATGCCAGAAGATACCCTCATGAGTTCTCAGGAGGCCAGAGACAGAGAATCGGCATTGCGAGGGCTCTGGCCGTGCGGCCGCAGCTGATTATCGCCGACGAGCCGGTATCTGCGCTGGACGTATCCATTCAGTCTCAGGTTTTGAACCTGATGAGCAGACTGAAGAAAGAGTTTAACTTAACCTATATCTTCATTGCCCATGATCTGAGCGTTGTAGAGCATATCAGCGACAGGATTGGGGTTATGTATCTGGGAAACTTTGTGGAGGAGGCAAACAAGGAAAATCTCTATAAGAATCCCATGCATCCGTACACACAGGCGCTGCTGTCTGCAGTTCCGATTCCCGATCCGACGGTGAAGAAGGAGAGGATTATCCTGGAGGGAAGCATTCCGTCGGCGATCAATCCGCCGTCCGGCTGCAAATTCCACACCAGATGCCCGAAATGCATGGAGATATGCAAAAAAGAAGCTCCGAGAAAATACCAGGTAGGAGAGGATCACTTCGTATACTGCCACCTGTATGACAACGAGATGTAGAAAGAAAACGGAAGAGTACAGGCGAAGGGAGAGACGGAGGAACGGCAGGAATCCAGCCCGTTTTTGTTCCGGCGAGGCCGGGAAAACGGGCTGGATTCCTGCCGTTTGCGTTAGAGAATTCTTTTCGGGGAAAGAAGGTTGCATTTGAAGCGGAGTGTGATATGATGCTTTGTAGAGGAAAGGATGAGAGGAGGAATAAGCGATGAAGCTGTTTATCAGCGCTGATATTGAAGGCTGCGTCGGGACGACGCTGGCCAGTGAAACCCATAAAGATATGCCGGAGTACCGTCAGTTTGCCAGGCAGATGACAGAGGAGGTGGCGGCAGTCTGCGAGGCCGCTCTGGAGGCAGGAGCTGACGAGATTGTAGTGAAGGATGGCCATGGAGACGCGACAAATATTGATTTTACCGCTCTCCCTGACCGTGTGACTCTGATCAGAGGAAAGAGCGGGCATCCCTACAACATGATGTTCGGGCTGGATGACAGCTTTGACGCTGTGCTCTATGTAGGCTACCACGCTCCGGCGGGAAATGGAGGGAACCCGATCAGCCACACATCCACGGGAAACAGCAATCAGATTCTTCTGAACGGAAAGGTGATGAGTGAATTCATGCTCAACACATACACGGCTGCCATGATTGGCGTCCCGGCTGTATTTATATCCGGAGACGAGGCAATCTGCTCTCTGGCAAGAGAGATGGTTCCAGCAATTACCACGGCGGCTGTGAAGAAGGGAGTCGGGGGAAGTACGATCAGCATGAGCAAAGCGGCGGCGGACCGTCTTCTGCGAAGCCGTGTGAAGGAAGCCCTGAGCCGCGACCCGGGCGCCTGCCGCATTTCCATGCCGGAAAAATTTGAGTATGTGGTGAATTACAAGGATTTGAAAAAAGCCTACCAGATGTCATTTTTCCCGGGAGCAGAGCGGGTGGATGAGAGGACAAACCGGGTGGTGAGCAGCAATTACCGCGATATAGTGACGGCACATTCGTTTATGGTATATTGACCACAGAGAGGTCAATATACCTGCGCCGAGCCGCTGGCGCCCGAAGGGAGCCAGAACACCACTGCGGCGAGTGCGCATCCCCTCGGGGAGAATAGCATATCCGAAGGATATGGTATATTGACCTCATTGAGGTCAATATACTGCGCAAACCGGTTTCAGCATTTACTGCTGAAAGCCGGGCGCTAAATTCTGCCGGAGGCTGGCAAAAGTCCTAGGCGGCGAGTGTGCCTCCCTCGGGGAGAACAGCCAGCCGCTTTTCGTACAGCGGATGAATCATACAGACAGGAGAAAGATAAGGAGGGATTTACATGGCAGATTTAAAAATGATAGAGGATCTCACCAACGCCTTCGGGCCAAGCGGATTTGAGGAGGATGTGGTGAGGGCGATTAAGGCTCACAGCGGAGCGCTTTGCCTTAAACATGACGCCATGCATAATGTATATGCATTTATGGACGAGCAGGCGGGAGAGGCTTTCAGCCGGGGAGAGCTCAGACAGGGGGAGAGGAGGAGACCTGTTCTGATGCTGGATGCCCATTCCGATGAGGTGGGCTTCATGGTCCAGAATATTGAGGAAAATGGTCTTCTGGACATTATCTGTCTGGGGGGAATTCACAACACCAATATTCCGGCCCATTCAGTGATTGTCAAAAATGGAGCGGGAAAGAAAATCAGGGGAATCACAACCTCAAAGCCGGTGCATTTTCTGACTGCGGCTGAGAAGGCAGACAACTCCTTAAATATAGAGGACATACGGATTGACGTGGGCGCGTCCAGCCGGCAGGAGGTAATGGAGGATTACGGAATTTCTGTAGGCGACCCGGTTATGCCGGATGTGCGGTTTGAGTATGATGAGGAACACGGAATCTGCTACGGAAAAGCCTTTGACAACCGTCTGGGATGTGTGAGTATCCTTGAAACCATGAAGACTCTGCAGAAGGAGGAGAAAAATCTGGCTGTCCAGGTAGTGGGAGCCTTTGCCGCCCAGGAGGAGGTGGGGACAAGGGGAGCCCAGGTAACTTCCCAGGCAGTCCTGCCGGATCTGGCGATTGTGTTTGAGGGTTCTCCGGCAGATGACTTTTATTTCAGGCCGGGAATTGCCCAGTGCAGCCTGAAGTCGGGAACCCAGATTCGCCATCTGGACGCAAGTTATGTATCAAACCCGGAATTTATCCGTCTGGCTCACGAGATAGGAGAGCAGTGCGGAATCAAATATCAGGATGCCGTGAGAAGGGGAGGCAGCACCAATGCTGGGAAGATCAGTCTCACGGGAAAGGCTGTGCCGGTTCTGGTTCTCGGAATCCCATCCAGGTACGTTCACACCCATTACAATTTCTGCGCCATGGAGGATATCGACGCTACTGTGAAAATGGCGGCAGAGGTAATAAAGAGCCTTGACAGAGAAAGGATTGACCGGGTGCTGCGCAGAGGAACGATTTAGCAGAGAAGCAGATTAAAAATACGGGAAGCACAGGCTGCTGTAAGACAGAGTGCCATAGGAAAGAAAAGGAAAACTTTCAGGACAGGGATACATTTCTGAGAGTCTTTCCAGAGTATGGACTGGGGCGTTCGTCTTGCAGCAGCTTTTTTGATTCTGAAGAAACGGAAAAACATTTGGTTTGTTTGTGAAAAAATAAATAAAAATCTGAAAAAACAGGAAAATAATCTTGTATTATATTGTGTAATCAGGGTGATATGTTATATAATTAAGAAAATAGTTGCTCTGCCTGTATACGGTTCGTATATTCTGCCTGGCTGAGAACAAGGTGGGCTGTTTTTAGCTTCTTCTGAGGAGGAAGAGGAGAAAATGGAAATATGTTAGCTGCGGCACAGCCAGAGTGGAATATGACAATATACACAGCGGAGCAGGCAGGCCATTTTGGCAGGAGGAGGTATCTTATGGAACATGCAATGATGAAAATCCGCGCAAAGAACACACATCTTCCGCTCAAGGCGGTTCCGGGACATTTCGCAACGAATCACGCCCACATTAATTATTATATTGATATGACGACAGTGAAGGCCCGCCAGAGCGAGGCAGAGGAGATGGCAAAGACACTGGCAGGCCAGTATGTAAACAATACGGTAGTAGATACCATCGTATGTCTGGACGGAACCCAGGTTATTGGAGCTTATCTTGCAGAGGAGCTTTCCAGGGCCGGTTTCATATCAATGAATGAGCATAAGACGATCTATATCATTACCCCGGAGTTCAACAGCAACAGCCAGATGATATTTAAAGAAAATGTCAGGCCAATGGTGGCCGGGAAGCATGTGATTCTTCTGCTGGCAAATGTCACCACCGGCCTGACCCTCAATAAGGCGCTGGAGTGCATTGGATATTATGAGGGGATCCTGGAAGGGGTGGCCGCCGTGTTCAGCGCCCAGACGGAGGTGGACGGGGTGCATATCAACAGCGTGTATTCCACAGAGGATCTGCCGGACTACCGGTTCTACGATTACAGGAACTGTCCATTCTGTGAAAGAAAGATGAAAATTGATGCCCTGGTAAACAGCTTTGGGTATTTCAGGCAGGAATAGTGGACGGGGAATGGAGGAAGATGTGAGATGTGCCGGGAGACGAAGCGGAGGTTTCTGGCCCATATCAGTGAAGATGGGAAACGTGAGCAGACAATTTTGGAGCACCTGGAGGGAACGGGAAGGCTGGCAGAGCAGTTTGCAGAAGTATTCGGATTCGGAAGTTATGGCTATGCTTTGGGGAAACTGCACGATATAGGAAAATATTCCTTTGAATTTCAGAAAAGGCTCACGGAAAATGGAAAAAAAGTAGATCATGCCACTGCCGGAGCCAGGCTGTGCTGGGAGCAGAAAGGGCCCTACAGTCCGTATGGAATGCTTGCCTACGCAGTGGCTGGACACCACAGCGGCCTGCCCGATACAGGCGGAGATGGGGACTTAGCTGGAAGGGGAACATTGAAAGGGAGAATGAAGAAAGAACTCTGCAGCTTTGAGGAGTACCGAAAGGAAGTTGACTTTCCTGCCCTTTCTGCTCCCACAAATTTCAGAGGAACAGACAGAGGGGAGGATCCGGGATTTGCCCAGTCTTTTCTAATCCGGATGCTGTATTCCTGCCTGGTAGATGCGGATTATCTCGACACGGAAGCATTTATGAAGGAAAAAGTGGAGAGGGATTCCGGCGAAAAGCTGGAATCCCTTTTAAAAAAGCTGGAAAAGCACGTGTCGGGCTGGCTGTATAATCACGACAGGAGGACCGTCAACGGGAGAAGAAGTGAGATTTTGAGGCAGTGCCTTGAGAAAGGAACGCTCCCTCGTGGTCTGTTTCGGCTGACAGTACCCACCGGAGGAGGAAAAACCATATCTTCCCTGGCCTTTGCTCTCCGCCATGGCGCAGAGCACGGGATGAAGCGGGTGATCTACGTGATCCCGTATACAAGCATCATCGAACAGAATGCTAAAATCTTCAGCGACATTCTGGGAAGAGAGAATGTGCTGGAGGATCACTGTAATATCGACTATGAGAGTGATGAGGAACTGAAACCGCTTCACCTGGCGGCTGAGAACTGGGACAAGCCTGTGGTGGTGACGACGAATGTCCAGTTTTTTGAATCCCTGTTTTCCAATAAGTCATCAAAGTGCAGAAAACTCCACAATATAGCGGACAGCGTGATCATATTTGATGAGGCACAGATGCTGCCCTGCGAGTACCTGAGGCCCTGTATCGCTGCGATGGAGGAATTGCTTTTGAGGTACAGGAGTACGCTGGTACTCTGCACAGCGACACAGCCGGCCCTCGGCGGCCTGTTCAGAAAAAGTATAACGTGGGAAGAGTTGTGCCCCGATCGCGAGGAGCAGTTTCAGTTTTTTAAGCGCTGCCAGATACTTAATCTCGGAAGAATCCGCAGGGAGGAGCTGATTGACAGGCTGGAGCAGGAAGACCAGGCACTTTGCATCCTGAATACAAAGCGGGAGGTTCAGGAGGTCTATCAGGAGCTGAAGGAGAGAAGAGGACAATCATCGGAAGGAGAGATTTTTCACCTTTCAACCCAGATGTATCCGGAGCACAGGAAGGCGGTTTTGGAGGAGATACGGAAACGGACAGGGAAAAGGGCAGAAGGAAAATCTCAGATTGAGAAAACAGGGATTGAGGAAGAAACAGAAGAGACAGAATCTGCAGGGAATGTCTGCATTGTGATTGCGACGAGCCTGGTGGAGGCTGGAGTGGACCTGGATTTTGCATCTGTGTACCGGGAAATGGCAGGTCTCGACTCGGCCATACAGGCGGCCGGGCGCTGCAACAGGGAGGGGAAACGCCCCCTGGAGGAGAGCAGAACCTGGATTTTTGATATGGAGGGGGAAAAGAAAACCGCAGAGCAGGAACAGAGGGCCGAGGTGATGAGCGGAATGCTGGAGAAGCTTGAAAGGGCAGGAAAAAGCCTGAATTCCCCGGAGGCAGCGGAAGAATATTTCCGCTATCTGTACCAGTTTAAGGGAAGTGAGCTGGACAGAAAACATATAATGGAATATTTCCGCCCGGGAAATTTCAGCTTCGCCTCTGCCGCTCAGGAATTTAAGATGATCGAGGAACACACAGTATCTCTCCTGATACCGGTCGAGGAGAGTGCAGAAAAAATTGCGGAGGAAATCCGTTTAAAAGGCTGCAGCAGAAAGCGGATGCGTGAGGCGGGCAGGTACAGTGTGAGCGTAGACAAAAAGAAAATAGAAGAGTTCTGCCGAAACGGCATTGCTGAGCTATTGACCGAAGGGGAAGAAGACGGATTGTACGTGCTGAAGAGGAGAGAGCAGTATTCGCAGGAAGTCGGACTCCTGATGGAGGTGGAAACAGGAAAGGCATTTTTGATGTAGAAAGAAGGAAAAGAGGGAGAGGGGGCCGAATGGCCCCCTCTCCCTTTTCATAAATAAAACTGGAAAAAAATATTTCAATCCACGCCCGGTATCGGATAAGAATGCTGAGCGACATAGATACCATAACACAAGAACCGGTGAAAAAAAAGAGTTAATGGTAAAAATCAGATTGACTTAAAAAGAAAAAGTGATATGATAGAAATACAAATAGTTTTATAAATAAAAAAGAAAAAAATGAAGTTAAATATTGATTTACCGAAGAAAGAAGGGTTTTACTAATGCAGATCTATTCAGCAATTTTTCCTGTGAAGGAATCTTTAACTCAGGATGTTTTAATTCAATTAGTAATTGAATGGAATCAAGGAAGTCCTTTTAATAAAATTTCTAATTTAAATTGGGATGGAAAAAAAGAAATATAAAATTTGAAGATGAAAATTTATCTTTATCCATTGAGGAAATCCGTGCTTATAATACAATTGCTGTGAGATTTCATCAGTTTGATGAAAATAAGATTATATGGAATACGGATATTGTTGTGAATTTTTCCACACATATTTTCTCTATCAAATTAGACAGGGAAACAACTGTTGATACAATTAGTTTCATTCCCAAATTCAAACCGCCGATTCTTGTTAATATGCTGCTGGAAAGGGGATATATAGGAACTGATAAGGACATGCCCATAAGTGATAAGCCGATTTTCATTAATAAAGATAACTATAAAGTAATAGAAAATATTATATGTAGAAATGTTGTATATTCGATGCCTGTGATCTATGTAACGAAACTATGGGGGGGTTATCCTTTAAGAGTTCAGGACTTAGCATATAAATTGCGCGGTGTTGCACATGTTCTTGCGGAGGATGATGCAGATGTGTCAAAGATTCTCAGAGAAAGCTGCAATGGGATGAATTCACATCATGGAAGTATCGGCATTTATTACCCAAGCAGTTCGGCATTGAATAAAATAATTAGCACCAAAAACTATGAAGAACGGGAGGAAGTACTGATAGAGCGCGTAGTAAATATTGTATGCAGATATGTTAATCAACAGGCTAGGGACAGGATGATGACCTGGGAGGGCGTTCAGAATGAATTGCTGAAATTACGTTATGTAAGAGCTAAAGAAAAGAAAGAAAAAGCGGAGAGCGAAGTATCTGAGATTTATGATAGTTTTGGAGAGGAACTCGAAGAAAAGGAACATACCATTGAAGAGTTAAATAATCGAGTTATGGCACTGCAGGCAGAAAACCAGGGACTTAGAGCAAAATATGATCAGATTACAGAAATTCCTCTGTTATACTACGGCACGGAAGATGAATTATTTGAGGGGGAAATAAAAGATCAGATACTGGGAATGCTTAGTAATCAACTGAAGAATGTAAAAAAGAAAACTCGAAAGGAAGATATATTACAGGATATTTTGAAATCTAATAAGTCAACAGATGCTTTAAATAAAAAACAGGCAGAGATTAAGCGTATATTAAAAGGTTATACGAAGGTAGATGATCATTTAAAAAGGGAGTTAAAAACATATGGTTTTACCATTACAAAAGATGGGGGACATTATAAGCTCACATATAAAGGGGACTCCAGATATTTGTTTACGTTATCAGCATCAGGAAGTGACAGCCAGCATGGAGGTGGGAATCTTGCGGCGGAGATTATTCAGGATATGCTTTAATAAGGATTCAGAGATTACTCAGGGGTACAAAGGAGATTTGATGATTTTTCTCGGAGAAAAATTATTTGGATGAGACTTTAAGGTATTAGCGAAAATATTGAATGTTTGTATACACAGCAAAAGAAAGGAGCCATACATATGGCAAAAGGAATCAAAGTACGGGTGTGGGGAGATTATGCTCTTTTTTCGCGGCCGGAGATGAAAGTGGAACGGTGCACCTACGACGTGATGACACCCTCTGCCGCCCGGGGGATATTGGAGGCAATCTACTGGCATCCTGGCCTCAGATGGAAGATTGACAGGATTTATGTCAAGAAGCCCATCCGCTTTACCAGTGTCAGAAGAAATGAGGTGAAAAGCAAGCTGTCTGCGTCTAATGCCCTTTCCGTTTACAATGGAGCGAAAAAGGATCTATACATCAGCACGAAGGCCGATATTGTACAGAGGGCGTCACTGATTTTAAAGGATGTAGAATACGTGATAGAAGCCCACTTCGAGATGACGCAGAATGCCAATGAAACAGAGAATCCGGGAAAGTTCAAGGACATTGTAACCAGAAGACTCAATAGAGGGGAATGCTTTCATATGCCCTATTTTGGATGCAGGGAGTTTCCCGCCTACTTTGCTCCCTGTGAGGAGGAAGTGATTTCCACTGCCTATGAGGGGGAGGAGGAAAGGGATTTGGGATATATGCTTTATGATATGGACTATTCCGATCTGAAAAATATCCAGCCCATGTTTTTCAGGGCCGTATTAAGGCGGGGAGTGCTGGATGTAAAAGACTGTGAGGTGGTACGGTGATTTTACAGGAGCTTGTAAAGTATTATGAAAGGCTGGCAGAGCAGGGGAAAGTATCAAAACCAGGCTGGTGCAGCGCAAAGGTATCATACTGCCTGGATCTGAGACCGGACGGGACAGTGGCCAGAGTGATTTCCTGTTTGAAAGAGGAAGAACGCGGTAAAAAAAAGGTTCTGGTTCCCCAGGATTTTACTGTGCCGGCCATGGTTTCCCGTTCCTCAGGCATTGCCCCGAATTTTCTCTGTGACAATTCTAAATACCTTCTGGGAATAGACAAAAATGGTTCGGGAAAGCGGCTCAGGGAGTGCTTTGAGGCAGCTAAGAACAGACATCTGGAAATTCTCGACGGCGTTTCCGGAGAAGCCGCAGAGGCTGTCTGTGCGTTTTTTAAGAGCTGGGATCCGGAGAAGGCAGCAGAAAATTCTGTGATCCGCGAAAAGTGGGAGGAGCTTACAGCCGGTGGAAACCTTATTTTTTCCGTTGGGATGGATGAAGCACAGAAGGATGAAAGCATCCGGCGTGCCTGGGAAGAAAGCCAGAATAAAAAGGGAGCAGGGGAAGAAAAAGCCGGGGTTTGCCTTGTGACAGGAAAGAGGACAGAGATCGCAAGAATTCACAATACGATCAAGGGAGTTTCGGGTGCACAGTCCAGCGGTGCGGCTCTGGTATCCTTCAATGCAGACTCATTTACTTCCTACGGAAAGGAACAGAGCTACAATGCACCAGTGGGAATCTATGCGGCCTTCGCCTATACGACGGCTCTCAATTATCTTCTGTCCCAGCGCAGATATGTGTTCCAGTTAGGAGATGCAACTGTGATTTTCTGGTCTGAGAGCGGGGAAGAAGCCTACCAGCAGGCATTCTGGATGGGAATGGAGGCCAGAGAGGACGATCAGGAAAAGATCCGGGAACTGTTGGAGGCAATGCAGAAGGGCAGACCGGTGGCAGTCGATGACATTTGCCTGAATCCTGAACAGAGTTTCTGCGTTCTGGGACTGTCGCCGAATGCGGCGCGGCTGTCTGTACGTTTCTTCTATAAGAACAGTTTCGGCAGCATTCTTACCAATCTGAAACGCCACTATGAGCAGATGGAGATTGTCCGGCCTTCTTGGGACAGAACAGAATATATGAGTGCAGGAAGGATGCTGTATGAAACGGCCAATCAGAAGTCCCGTGACAAAAAAGCGCCGCCGAATATGGCTGCTGCCGTTTTCAAATCGATCCTGTCGGGAGCGAAATACCCGGAAAGCCTTTACTCCAACGTGCTCATACGGATACGGGCCGAGAGCGGTGCAGGAAAAGTGACAAGGGGACGGGCTGCTATTATCAAGGCCTATCTCATACGAAATAAAGAGGAACGACTGATAAAGGAGGGAACATTTGTGAGGGTAAATGAGTCCTGCGTCGACACAGCCTATGTGCTGGGACGCATATTTGCAGTGCTGGAGGAAATTCAGGAGAAGGCGAATCCAGGCCTGAACAGCACAATTAAAGACAGATATTTTAATGCTGCCTGCTCCAGGCCGCAGCTGATTTTTCCCACGCTTTTCAAGCTGGAGAGCAGCCATATCAGAAAGCTGGAGGACAGAGCTGCCATTTACTATGAGAGACAGCTTACAGAACTTCAAGGGATGCTACAGGCAGAGAAGGGAGAAAACGGAATAAGGGAAAAGGCAAAATCCTATCCGGCCAGCCTGAATCTGGAAGAGCAGGGGGCGTTTATTCTGGGGTACTATCACCAGGTGCAGAAGAGATATACGAAAAAGGAGGATAAATAGATGAGCGAGGCAATTAAAAACAGATATGAATTCGTGGTATTATTCGATGTGGAAAACGGAAATCCAAACGGAGATCCAGATGCAGGCAATATGCCGAGAATTGATCCGGAGAGTAATTTTGGACTTGTGACGGATGTGTGCCTGAAGCGGAAAATACGAAATTATGTGGAAACAGTAAAAGAGGGGGAAGAAGGATACGGAATTTATATCAGAGAAGACGTGCCTCTCAACACAAGTGACAAGAAGGCATTATCCTATATCGGAGTCGAAGATTTGAGCGAAAAGGGGCTTAAGGAATTAAAGAAAAATGATCCGGAAGCGGACAGAAAAATCAGAGATTTTATGTGCCGGAATTTTTTTGACATTCGGACCTTCGGAGCAGTTATGACAACCTTTGTGAAAGCGTCATTAAACTGCGGGCAGGTGAGGGGACCTGTGCAGATTGGCTTTGCCAGAAGTATTGACCCGATTGTGAGTCAGGAGCTCACCATAACCAGAGTGGCGATTACCACAGAGGAGGACTCGCTGAATAAAAAGACGGAGATGGGAAGAAAAAATATTGTCCCATATGGCCTGTACCGGGCAGAGGGATTTATCTCTGCAAACCTGGCTAGAAAGGTGACAGGATTTTCAGAGGAAGACCTGGAACTTTTGTGGGAAGCGATTATCAATATGTTTGAGCACGATCATTCCGCAGCAAGAGGGAAAATGGCCGTCCGCAGGCTGATTGTGTTTAAACACAGCAGGGAGCTGGGAGACTGCCCGTCGTACAAACTGTTTGATGCTGTTGAGGTAAAGAGAAAGGAAGGGGTGGAATTTGCAAGGCAGTATTCAGATTATGAGATAGCAATTCACAGGGAGCAGATCCCGGAAAGCGTTGAAGTGATGGACAAGATTTAAAGCACTTTTTCAGAGGGATTGAAAACAGCCTGTATGGCTTATACATACCTGTACATATTGCACATATAGTCCAAAGCAGGAGGCGGCAGAGGAAAAAGCGGTATGTCTTCTGCCGCAGAGAGGGGAAGGCAGTAAAACGATGGAATACAGGGAAGAGGATTATCTGATGATTTCCGGGATTCAGCATTTCAGGTTCTGCAGAAGACAGTGGGCAATCATCCATATAGAGAAGCAGTGGGAGGAAAATGTCCATACTGTAACTGGAGAATTGATGCACAGGAAGACCCATGATCCCTATCTGGCAGAAAAGAGAAGAGATGTTCTGATCAGCAGAGCCCTTCCGGTACATTCCCGGTCACTGGGGGTGAGCGGCGAGTGTGATACGGTGGAATTCAGAAAATCAGAGAATGGAATCAAGCTGCATGGCCATAGGGATCTCTATGAAATTTATCCGGTAGAATATAAGAAGGGAAGCCCGAAAATTACAGAGGAGGACCGCCTTCAGCTTACCGCTCAGGCCATGTGCCTGGAGGAAATGTTTTCTGTAAATATTGCTGAGGGGGCTATTTTTTACGGGGAAACAAGAAAACGGGAGGCTGTGACGTTTACAGATGAGCTGCGAACAGAAGTGAAGGAAATGTTTGAAGAAATGCATCAGTATTACAATCGCGGTTACACTCCGAAGGTTAAATGGAGCAAAAGCTGCAATGGCTGCTCTTTGAAGGACATTTGTCTGCCAAAGCTGGGAAAGGCACAGTCAGTAAAAGCATATATCAGCCAGGCAGTTGGGGAGGAAGAATGAGAAGGCTTTTAAATACATTGTATGTCACATCAGAGGACAGCTATCTGGCTCTGGATGGAGAGAATATTGTGGTACTTACAGGTGAACAGGAGGCTGGCAGGCTTCCGCTTCATACGCTCGAATCGGTGATTTCCTTTGGATACCGGGGTACAAGCCCTGCCCTTATGGGAGCGTGTGCAGAGCGGGGAATCTCTCTTTGCTATCTGACGCCCCAGGGTAAATTTCTGGCAAGGGTAAGCGGGAAAGTTAAGGGCAATGTACTGCTGAGACAAAGGCAGTTTGAGAGCAGCAGAAATGATGAGGAGAGCCTTGCAATTGCGAAAAACTGCATGATTGGAAAGGTACATAATGCCAGATGGGTGCTGGAGAGAGCCATAAGAGATCACGGAATGCAGATAGATGCAAAAAAGGTGAAAGAAGTATCTCTGCACTTAAAGGAGAGTCTGAAATGCATAGAAAGAAGCAAGACAAAGGAAGAGCTGAGAGGTCATGAGGGAGAGGCGGCTGCGGCGTATTTCGGCGTATTTGATGAGCTGATCCTTCAGCAGAAAAAAGAGTTTTTCTTTCAAGGGCGCAGCAAAAGGCCGCCTATGGATAATGTCAATGCACTGCTGTCCTTCGTCTACACACTTCTTGCCAATATGATTTCTTCGGCTCTCGAGTGTGTGGGCCTTGATCCCTATGTAGGGTATTTTCATACGGATCGTCCGGGAAGGGCATCTCTGTCCTTTGACATAATAGAGGAGTTCCGGCCGGCGCTGGCAGATCGCTTTGTATTGTCGCTGATTAATAAAAAGCTCGTAAACGGAAAAGGGTTTAAGAAGAAAGAGAACGGAGCGGTTATTATGACGGATGATACAAAACGGATTGTACTGACAGAGTGGCAGAACAGGAAAAAAGAGACACTTACACATCCGTTTCTTAAGGAAAAAATAGAATGGGGAATGGCACCTTACGTCCAGGCATTGCTTCTGGCCAGATATCTGAGAGGAGATTTGGATGGTTATCCGCCTTTTTTATGGAAGTAGGGCATAGGATAGGAAGAAGAAAGCGAACCTGAGAGAAATACAGTAAACACGGCGATGGGAAAACGAGTATGGAAACGTATGAGTGAAAAAGTGAAAAAAACGTGGGAAGCCTTAAGGAGGGAGAATGCTTGTATTAATTACTTATGATGTCAACACAGAAACACCGGAGGGAAAAGCAAGACTGAGAAAAGTGGCAAAACAGTGCGTCAATTACGGAAGGAGAGTCCAGAACTCCGTATTTGAGTGCATTCTGGACAGCGCCCAGTGCGTAAAACTGAAATGTGAACTGGAAGAGCTGGTAGATAAGCAGACAGACAGCCTCCGTTTTTATTATCTGGGAAATAATTATAAAACCAAGGTAGAACATATTGGAGTAGAGAGGGGGACGCCCGCAGATTCTGTATTGATTTTCTAGTGCGAATAACAGTTACACATAAAATTCCCTGGAGATTCGCACCGAAAAAACTGCACAAAAAATTATGAAATGGACAGGATAGAGGGAAAAATGGCCTGTAATAATAAATTATGAATGAAAAAATGTGCAAACTGCTGAAAATCGCACAAGATATTTGGGCAGTTTTGCTGTCGCTCCCCTCGCGGGAGCGTGGATTGAAATTCAATTTACAGAACATGGAAGACGTGACAAGGAGTCGCTCCCCTCGCGGGAGCGTGGATTGAAATCAGTCCTGTGGGACATGTCAAAGGCGAGGACGGGAGTCGCTCCCCTCGCGGGAGCGTGGATTGAAATCACTGACTTCTCGCCTTCGTCTGTCTCCTTTTGAGTCGCTCCCCTCGCGGGAGCGTGGATTGAAATAATATGGAAATCTGTTTCTTCACTTCCTCGTGCTGTCGCTCCCCTCGCGGGAGCGTGGATTGAAATTCCACCCGGCCGGTTTCGTCGTCCAGAGGGCCGGGTCGCTCCCCTCGCGGGAGCGTGGATTGAAATCCCCTGCTGAGCCTGTTATTTGCCGCTATGGTGGGTCGCTCCCCTCGCGGGAGCGTGGATTGAAATCTCCAGATACACCCAGTGCTGTATTGGCAGCAGCAGTCGCTCCCCTCGCGGGAGCGTGGATTGAAATTGTTAATCGATCCATATGATCCTCCCTTCCCTGCGTCGCTCCCCTCGCGGGAGCGTGGATTGAAATTGAGGTATCATAGCTGGTATTCTTGGCTGAATCGGTCGCTCCCCTCGCGGGAGCGTGGATTGAAATGAGTGAGTACCCTCGATCAGGCTCGCGAGGGCTACGTCGCTCCCCTCGCGGGAGCGTGGATTGAAATGGATCGGTAAATAAAATATTCGGTATCCGGCCCCGTAGTCGCTCCCCTCGCGGGAGCGTGGATTGAAATTTGGCCGAATCGCTCACATACGTATCATAAACCGTCGCTCCCCTCGCGGGAGCGTGGATTGAAATAGTATAGCGATATAATTGCACAGCCAGGACGGCACAGTCGCTCCCCTCGCGGGAGCGTGGATTGAAATTTACTGTACTGATCGGACTCTCAGCATTGTCGTTGGTCGCTCCCCTCGCGGGAGCGTGGATTGAAATATTAAACACTGCCGCCATATCTTTTCCGCCATCCGTCGCTCCCCTCGCGGGAGCGTGGATTGAAATCTCTTTGATTGTTCATTTGCACGAAGCGGTTTACCGTCGCTCCCCTCGCGGGAGCGTGGATTGAAATGTTTCTTAACATGTCTCCTCCTCCATCCAAATGAGTCGCTCCCCTCGCGGGAGCGTGGATTGAAATTCCTGTGTAAAGCCCTTGATTTTCTGCTTTGCCGTCGCTCCCCTCGCGGGAGCGTGGATTGAAATCGGTAAAAGTCAAAAGCAATCCCCCACTGATGCTGTCGCTCCCCTCGCGGGAGCGTGGATTGAAATCAGAATGGATCCGTAACGGCATAATTTAACGCTTCGTCGCTCCCCTCGCGGGAGCGTGGATTGAAATTTTTATGGCGTCGATTGCCTCTGTGAGCGAATTGTCGCTCCCCTTGTGGGAGCGAGGATTGAAATCTTAATGCGAGGCGCAAAATGGGATGGAGGTTTTGGTCGCTCCCCTTGTGGGAGCGAGGATTGAAATATTAAGTAAATACCATACAGTCACCAGCAGCCCGGTCGCTCCCCTTGTGGGAGCGTGGATTGAAATACATGTCCGTTTAGAAGCTCTTCATCACTGTTTTGTCGCTCCCCTCGCGGGAGCGCGGATTGAAATCAGTGCCGATGATACTATTATAGCACATTTTCGCGTCGCTCCCATTCGCGGGAGCGCAGATTGAAGTTCTGTATTTTCATTATCATTATATCAATTTAATATGTCAGTCATCTAAAAAATATATTTTACAGGTGTCTAATAATCAGTGTAATATATGAAGTATAGGTAAAAAATTACAACCGACAGGAGGCAATTTCATGAAAGAAAACCATAGCTTAGAAATGATTGGAATTCAGAATACCACAGGCAAGGTTCACTACAATTTAAGCCCTGCCCGTCTGGTAGAGGAGGCTCTTCGCCGCGGTGAAGGTGTGTTAACAGATACAGGTGCTCTTTCTGTTACTACAGGCAAATACACAGGACGTTCACCAAAAGACAAATTCATCGTGGACACAAAGGACGTTCATGATAAGATTGCCTGGGGAGATGTAAATGTTGCTATCTCTGAGGATGCCTACCAGTCAATTAAAAATAAAATGTTTGCATATCTGGCTGACAAGGAATTATATGTATTCCAGGGTTTTGCAGGAGCTGACAAGAAGTACACCAGAAAGTTTATGGTTGTCAATGAGCTTGCAAGCCAGAACCTGTTCATTCACCAGTTACTGATCAGACCGACAGCTGAGGAGCTGGAAAATTACGGCGCATCTGATTTTACTATCGTTGCCGCTCCTGGCTTTACCTGCGATCCGGCTGTAGACGGGACAAATTCCGAGGCAGCTATCATTGTCAACTTCCAGGACAAGATGGTACTGATTGCCGGCTCCAAGTATTCCGGAGAGATCAAGAAATCTGTATTCTCCGTAATGAACTATCTGATGCCGGTTGAGGAGAATGTACTCCCGATGCACTGCTCTGCCAACATGGATCCTGAGACCCATGAGACAGCTGTATTCTTTGGCCTCTCCGGAACAGGAAAGACAACTCTCTCCGCCGATCCTGGAAGAAAGCTCATCGGTGACGACGAGCACGGCTGGTCTGACAACGGCGTATTCAACTTCGAGGGCGGCTGCTATGCAAAGTGCATCAATCTGGATCCGAAGAATGAGCCGGAGATTTACAATGCCATCCGTTTCGGAAGCGAGGTGGAGAACGTAGTTCTGGATCCGGAAACAAGAAAGCCGGATTATGATGATGACTCTATCACGGAGAATACCCGTGTGGGCTACCCGATCACCTACATTGACAATGCTCAGATTCCGGGAGAGGGAGGAATTCCGAAGGTTGTTATCTTCCTGACAGCTGATGCGTTCGGCGTACTTCCGCCAATCTCCAGACTGGACGAGAATGCAGCAATGTATCACTTTGTGACAGGATTTACCTCCAAGTTAGCCGGTACAGAGCGCGGAATCAAGGAGCCGCAGCCGACATTCAGCACACTGTTCGGCGAGCCGTTCATGCCTCTCGATCCGTCTGTATATGCAGAGATGTTAGGTGAGAGAATTAAAAAGTACAACACAAAGGTTTACCTTGTAAATACAGGCTGGACAGGCGGTCCTTACGGAGTGGGAAGCAGAATGAAGCTGTCCTACACGAGAGCCATGGTAACAGCAGCATTAAACGGAGAGCTGGAGAAGGCTGAGTACAAACACGACGATGTATTTAATGTAGACGTGCCCCAGTCCTGCCCAGGTGCTCCGGCAGAGATTATGAATCCGAGAGACACATGGGCTGATAAGGCAGCTTATGATGAGGCAGCTGCCAAGCTGGCTAAGATGTTCAAGGATAACTTTGACAAGAAGTACCCGAATATGCCGGAAGAGATCAAGAATGCCGGCCCGAGAGCTTAATAAAAGGTACTGGCGCCGCAGGCTCCGGTTTAGGCAGGAGAAGAGCGCAGAGAAATATTGAGCAGTAAAGCCCATATAAGGCAGACATAAAAAACAGCAGGACAAGCTGAAGAGAAAGCTGCTGCAGGATGCAGAATCCGGCAGGAATCGTTTCGGAAGATTATTCCGGTTCACGATCCTGCCAGGGCATCGGCAGCAGCTTTTTTGTTGTATGGAAAGACCGTGTTGTTTTAAAAGGCAAAAGCCCTGATTCCGGATGACGTATAATTAATTTCGCAAAATTAATTTCATAAAAATAGACATGGTCTATAGC
>NZ_QUJI01000027.1:0-37182 GCF_003480545.1 Clostridium sp. AM29-11AC | reverse complement strand
TAATTCTTACCAAAAAGGAGTCATTTTCTTCCAAAGACACAAACTTTTTTACACTACCTCTCCCCCTTCCTTCCCCCTTCCGAAACTTCAGATTCCGGCCGATACAGGGGGGCGCTGCTCATGTATGATTACAGATATGCCGGCTTATTTCAGACCCTTTCTGCTCGCCTGTGCCATTTCGATTCAGCAGTCATTTCGAGCATAAGTCTTTTAAGCTTCTGCAACATCCTGCTCCGGCCGCCTTCTTCCGCTTAATCCCTCTCCCAAGATCCGCTTCCCTCCACACCTCCTAGCACTCCCATCAAAACTCCCATTAAATTAACTCCTGTTAATCCCCATTACTTCCCATCTATACAGACTCCGTCATCCCTTCCCCATTCTCTTTCCCTTTCGCCGTCCACTCACTTCCCAGGGAAAAGGAGCGGTTTTTTTATGACTTCGCTGGAATAAAAAAACCGCTCCTTTTCCCCACCCTACACCCATCCTCCGTCCAGTCCGATAATCTGTCCGGTCAGATAGTTTTCTTTATATCCCAGATGGTAGGCTAAATCGGCCACCTCCTCGGCGCGGCCCAGTCTTCCGGCGGGGATTTCCTCGATCAGGCCAATCAGTTCCTCATCGTCGAGGAAGTGATTCATCTCGGTGTCGATGGCTCCGCAGGCGATGGCGTTGACCTGGATGTTGCTGGGAGCCAGCTCTTTTGCCAGAGCTTTAGTAAGGGCGTTGACTCCGCCCTTTGTGGCAGAGTAGGCAGCCTCGCAGGAGGCTCCGCACACGCCCCAGACAGAGGAGATGTTTATGATCTTTCCCTGCTTTTTTTCAAGCATCATGGGAATGGCCAGTTTGCAGCAGTTAAAGACGGAGGTGAGATTGGTTCTCAGAAGCAGTTCCCAGTCCTCGGGTTTCATATCCTGGAGAAGTCCGATGTAGGAAATGCCGGCATTGTTGACCAGGACATCGAGGCCGCCAAACTGCTTGCGGATTTTTTTAAACAGCTCTGCGCAGTTTTCCGCAACTCCCATATCGCCCAGGTAGGAGAGACAGGATACCTGAAAACTCTCGATCTCTTTCTTTGTCTGAAGGAGCTGTTCCTCACGTCTGACACAGCTGATTACCACATTGTATCCTTTTTTTGCAAATTTTACAGCGATAGCTTTCCCGATTCCCCGGGAAGCTCCGGTGACGAGTACTGTTTTTCTTGCCATAGAGATTCACGTCCTTTCTGAAATGTCAGACAGCACTGTGGAACGCAATGCCATATGCTGCCAGGTTAATGTAATTATATCACATAGAAAAAAAGTGGGGGAGATTTGTTGCGAATATTCGTACTCAAATTGCCGGGAAGGTGAGTGAAGAATTGTCTTTTTTTGATGAAAAGAAGAAGAGAAGGATTTTCCAGCTTTTTCCAGAAAATTGTGCGGTGAAAATTAGAAAATGATGTATACTGCCTATAGAACTTGTGTTATACTTAAAGTTATGAAACATGATGCATGAGAAGTGCTCCGAGGGGAGAGTCGGGAGGACTGGATGGAAAAGATATATGATTTGATTATTGTCGGCTCCGGGCCGGCGGGGCTCGCGGCGGCGATATATGCAAAGCGGGCAGAGCTTGACACTCTGGTAGTTGAGAGAGAGATGATGAGCGGGGGACAGATTCTCAATACGTACGAGGTTGACAATTATCCCGGGCTTCCTGGAAGCTCCGGCTTTGATCTGGGGATGAAATTCCGGGAGCACGCAGACCGTCTGGGAGCTTCCTTTGCAGAGGACAGGATAGAGAAGCTTGAACTTTCCGGTGAGATTAAGACGGTTGTCTGTGAAAAAGAGAGTTACCGTGCGAAAACAGTGATTCTGGCCACAGGGGCCCATCACAGAAAGCTGGGAGTGCCGGGGGAGGAAGAACTCTCCGGAGCCGGCGTTTCCTACTGCGCTACCTGCGACGGGGCATTTTTCAGAGACAAGACTGTGGCGGTGATCGGGGGAGGAGATGTAGCTCTGGAGGACGCGATCTTTCTGTCCAGGATATGCAGCAAGGTATATCTGATTCACCGCAGAGATGAGCTGCGGGGGGCCAAGACGCTTCAGAGCCGCATATTTGAGTCTGAAAAGATTGAGACAGTCTGGGATACGGTGGTGGATGCCATCGAGGGTGAGAACCGCGTGGAGCAGATTGCCGTGTCCAATAAGAAGACAGGTGAAAAGAAAAAAATTTCCGTGGACGGAGTGTTTATTGCCGTAGGCATCGAGCCGGAAAGCGCGCCCTTTAAGGGCACTCTGGAAATGGATAAGCAGGGATATATCATCGCAGGGGAGGATGGCGTAACTTCAGTTCCGGGCGTGTTTGTAGCCGGAGATGTGCGCACGAAGCAGCTGCGCCAGGTGATCACAGCGGCAGCGGACGGGGCCAACTGTGTCACCAGCGCGGAGAGGTATCTGGCAGAGAGATAGGAGGAAATGTACAGATGGAAACGCCATTTAAAGCACTGGCCTGCCTGTGTACGGTTGCCGCTTTAGCAGCGGCAGCGCCTTTCGGAGCGCAGGCGGCGATTAACCTGGAAACTGATGCGTCTGTGGCAGGAGTTTCTGTGGCGATGAACAATTACTATGCAGGCAGCCTTGATCCGGAAACAGAGCTGGCAGAGGCCTTCTCGTCAGATGAGACGCTTGCCCAGGTAGAAAAGAGCGGAAAAGAAGATGCGCCGGTTGTAAAGACCTCCTCATCCTCTGACTACGACAAGGTGGCCGTGTCCCAGGTTTCCAACTATGTCAATGTCAGGACAGAGCCGAATACCACCAGTGACGTGGTGGGTAAGATTTACAACAACTGTGCCGCAACCATTCTTGACACAGTAGACGGAGAGGGAGGAAAATGGTACAGGATTCAGTCCGGTACGGTGAACGGCTACATTAAGGCCCAGTACTTCATTACAGGCGCCGAGGCGGAGAAAAAGGCCAGGGAGGTCGGAACTACCTATGCGAAAGTGGCTCATACCGCAACTCTCCGCCTGAGGCAGGAGCCGAATCTTGAGAGTGCCACCCTTGACCTGCTCTCTTCTGATGCAGAGTATGAGGTAATCGGACAGGAGGGTGATTTCTACAAGATTTCCGTGGACACAGATCTGGTGGGCTATGTGTTTAAGGATTATGTGGACACAAGAGTAGAATTTGACCAGGCTGTCTCCAGCTCCGAGGAGGAGTCAAAAGCCGCGGAGGAAGAGGCGCGCAGGCAGGAGGCAAAGAAGGCTCTCGAAGAGCTGGAAGCTGCCAAGAAAGAGGCTGCCAAGGAGACAGAAAAAGCGCCAGAGACGACTAAGGCCAAGGAGACGACAAAAGCGAAGGAGACCACCAAGGCCAGGGAAACCAAAGAGCCGGATTCGGAATTCAGCGGAACGATTGAGCAGAACCCGGATGGAACGCCTCGGGAAACACAGGAGTCGAAGAAGCAGGAGACTACCAAGGCGCCGGAAACTACCAAGGCCAAGGAAACCCAGAAGGATGACTCGCCAAAATCTCCGGCAGGCCCAGGCAACTCTTCCGGAAACTCAGGCTCGTCCGGCAGCTCCGGAAAGGTTGAGAAAGCTACAAGGACGGCGGTAGTTGCCTATGCAAAGCAGTTCCTGGGAAATCCTTATGTTTACGGCGGGACAAGCCTGACAAACGGCGCAGACTGCTCCGGCTTCACTCAGGCGGTTTATGCTCATTTCGGAATCACTACCGGGCGCAGCTCCAGGGATCAGGCGGCCAGAGGAAAGGAGATTCCGGTGGATGAGGCTCAGCCGGGCGACCTTCTCTTCTATGCCAGCGGAAGCTACATCAACCATGTGGCTATGTACATAGGCGGAGGCCAGGTAATTCACGCCAGCAACCCTAAAACGGGAATCTGCATTTCACCGTCCAACTACAGGACACCGTGCAAGGCTGTCACCTTCCTGGATTAGGGAAAGGTCAGAAAAAGTCCGGCATCAGAGAGACATAAGCTCTGATGCCGGACTTTTTTATATAACAGGAAACTTCGTTCCCTGTTATATAAAAACGCTCCGCGGGGATCGCACTGGGTTGGAGAGGAAAATGCCGCTTTTGCGACCCGCCGCAGGCGGAGAATCCTGCTTTGCAGGATTCTTTCTTGATCTATAGGAAAGAACCTGATTTCCAGTGATACTTACGGTTCGCCAGACGTCTTTTTGGAGGAGGCTTCAAGCTCTGGAAAGGACTTCTGGGTGAAATAGGTGGAAAGAAGAACGGAGGTGTTGGAAAGGCCGAATTTTCGTATCTGCTCCAAAAGGGACTCCAGTTCTGCGGAATTTGCAACCCGCACCTTCAATAGAGCGTTGTTCAGACCTACAATGTGATGATGCTCGATAATAGCCGGAGCAGCTTCACAGAACCGGCAGAAGCCGTCGTATTCCTTGGGAGGTACGTTGATCCAGATAAAAGCCGAGATATGGCTGCCCATCAGCCGGTCATTGATCTTGGCGTGAAATCCCGAGATGACCCCTGAGTCCTTCAGACGATTGATCCGCTCCGCAACGGCCGGAGCTGTAAGGCCTACCTGCTGTCCGATTTCGCGGGTGGAGGTTTTGCAGTTTTTCTGCAGGATATTGATGATTTTTATATCAGTATTGTCCAATCAGATTCCTCCTTTGCAGTATCTTCCCCAAACTATAATAGTATAGACCATTGACGATGAAATGTAAATGAATTCTGTAAGCTGGTTAATCAATCGGAAACAGATTTGTTAGGAAAAAGAATAATCAAAGTAAATGAAAAACCTGTACAATAATGTTGCGTAAATGTTAGAATTATCTTACAATGAAAAAATTATAGCCCTTGAGACCGGATATGGCGAAGGCTGCGAAAGGCTTTGCCCGCCTGGGAGGCGGCGTAAGGCGGAAACAGTGACGGCTGCTGTGATTCGGACAAGAACGGCATAAGGCGCTGAATCAGGAGGTAAAAATGATGATGAACAAGTTGCTTGAGTGTGTGCCCAATTACAGTGAAGGACGCGATATGCAGAAGGTAGAGCAGATTGTAGACTGCTTTCGGGGGAAAAAGGGTGTGAAACTTCTGGATTATCAGACGGATAAGGATCACAACCGCTGCGTTGTGACTGCAATCGGAGAGCCGGAGGCTTTAAGGGACGCAGTCATTGCTTCCTTTGGAAAGGCTGCAGAGCTGATTGATATGACAAAGCATGAGGGACAGCACCCGAGGATGGGAGCTGTGGATGTTGTCCCCTTTATTCCATGCCGCAATACTTCCCTGGAGGAGGCGGATGCCGTTGCAAAGGAGGTAGCGAAGGCAGTAGGAGAGAGGTACGCAATTCCCTGCTTCCTATATGAATCTTCAGCCACAGCTCCCCACAGAGTGAATCTTGCCAGTATCAGGAAGGGCCAGTTTGAGGGAATGGCTGAGAAGATGAAGGACAAGGAGCTGTGGACCCCTGATTTTGGTCCGGAAACCATTCATCCGACTGCAGGTGTGTCAGCTGTCGGAGCCAGAATGCCGTTGGTGGCCTTCAATGTAAACCTGGATACCTCAGATTTGGAGATTGCCAACCAGATCGCCAGAAAGATCCGCCACATTAACGGAGGATACCGCTATGTCAAGGCCATCGGCGTCATGCTGGAGGAAAGGGGGATTGCCCAGGTTTCCATGAACCTGACCGACTATACCAAAACGGCAATCTACCGCGCCTTTGAGGCTGTAAAGATGGAGGCGAGACGCTACGGCGTGCGGGCCGTTGGAACGGAGATTGTGGGGCTCCTTCCCATGCAGGCATTAATTGACTGCGCTGAGTATTATCTTCAGGTTGAAAACTTTGACAGCGCCCAGGTAATGGAGAACAGACTTTTAGAGGAGGAGTAGAGATGGCAGAGTTAAAGGATTTAAGTATTGAGGAGTTTGCCGCCCTGGCGGCATCTGACGCTCCGGCGCCGGGAGGAGGCAGCGTTTCTGCTGTGGCAGGCGCCCTGGCGGCAGCTTTGGCTGAGATGGTGGCAAATCTCACTGTGGGGAAGGCCAAGTATGCCGATGCAGAGGAGGAGATGAAGGAGATTGCAGCAAAGGGAGCAGAAATAAGAAAAACGCTGGTGGACGACATTGAGAGAGACAGTGAATCCTTTACCCTTTATATGAAAGCTCTGGGGATGCCGAAGGACACAGAGGAGCAGAAGGCAGTCCGCAGGGAGGCCATGCAGAATGGGCTTAAGGAGGCGGCCAGGGTTCCGCTCTCTGTGGCCAGGACGGCAGCAGAGATTTTTCCGCTGGCTGATGCAGTGATTGCAAGGGGGAATACGAATGCGGTGACCGACGGTCTGGTGGCTGCCATGATGGCCCGCACAGCCGTGATCGGCGCGCTGTTTAATGTAAAAATTAACCTGGGTTCCATCAAGGATGAGGAATTCAGGGCCGAAATGGAAAAGGAGGTCAGCCGCCTGGAGGCAGAGGCAGTGGAGTATGAGAAGAGAATTTTAAAAAGCTCGGAGCTCTCAGATTCGCTCTGCTAAAAATCACTTAACAAAAGAAAGAAAAAACGTGATTGCATTTTACAAAAACAAAGTATAGAATAGAAGAATGCATTGAACCATACAGTCGGCATCATTTTCAGGAGGAGGAAAAACAAACATGAAGACAGATATTGAGATTGCTCAGGAATCAACCCCGTTACATATCACAGAGATCGCAGAGAGCCTGGATATTGACGAGAAGTATCTGGAACAGTATGGAAAGTACAAGGCTAAGGTGGATTATAACCTGCTCAACGAGGACAGCCGTCCTGACGGAAAGCTGATTTTAGTGACAGCCATTACGCCTACTCCGGCTGGAGAGGGCAAGACAACTACCACAGTCGGCCTGGCAGACGGGATGAGAAAGCTGGGGAAAAATGCGGTAGTAGCCCTGCGGGAGCCTTCTCTGGGCCCGGTATTCGGCGTTAAGGGAGGGGCAGCAGGCGGCGGTTACGCCCAGGTGGTGCCGATGGAGGACATTAACCTTCACTTTACGGGGGATTTCCATGCGATTGGAGCTGCCAACAATCTTCTGGCAGCCATGCTTGACAACCATATTTACCAGGGAAATGAGCTGAGAATCGATCCGAAGCGGATTACCTGGCGCCGCGTGGTGGATATGAACGACAGACAGCTCAGAAACATCGTGGACGGACTGGGACGCCGCGTGGATGGAGTCACAAGAGAGGACGGCTATGACATTACCGTCGCCTCCGAGATTATGGCTGTCCTCTGCCTGGCAAAGAACGTGACAGACTTAAAGGAGAGGCTTTCCAGGATCATCGTGGGCTACACCTACGATGACGAGCCGGTGACAGCCGGAGATCTGAAGGCAGCCGGAGCCATGACGGCTCTCTTAAAGGATGCCTTGAAGCCGAACCTGGTGCAGACCCTTGAGAACACGCCGGCCTTTATCCACGGAGGCCCGTTTGCCAATATCGCCCACGGCTGCAACTCTATTATCGCCACACGCATGGCCTTAAAGCTGGGAGACTACGCGATCACAGAGGCCGGCTTCGGAGCCGATCTGGGAGCTGAGAAATTCCTTGACATTAAGTGCCGTATGGCAGGCCTGAAGCCCTCAGCCGTAGTGGTAGTGGCGACAGTGAGAGCGCTGAAGCATCACGGAGGAGTGGCCAAGGCAGACCTGAATACAGAGAATCTGGAGGCTCTCGAGAAGGGACTTCCGAATCTGCTGCAGCATGTGGAGAACATCACAAAGGTATTTGGCCTTCCGTGCGTAGTTGCCATCAACCGCTTCCCGTTTGACACAGAGGCCGAGTTACAGCTGATCGCCGACAAGTGCAGGGAGCTGGGTGTCAATGTAGCTCTCTCCGAGGTTTGGGGCAAAGGCGGAGACGGCGGCATTGATCTGGCAAAAGAGGTAGTGCGCCTCTGCGAGGAGGAGAATCATTTCCAGTACTGCTATGGGGATGAACTCTCCATTGAAGAGAAGTTAAATGCCATTGTCACAAAGATCTACAGGGGTACAAAGGTAGTGCTGACAGATGGCGCCAAAAAGCAGGCAAAGAGGCTCACAGAGCTGGGCTTCGGCTCCTTCCCGATCTGTATGGCAAAGACACAGTACAGCTTTTCTGACAACCAGAAGCTGACGGGTGCGCCCAGGGATTTCACAGTAACTGTGAGAAATCTGAAGGTATCGGCTGGAGCAGGCTTTATTGTAGCTCTGACAGGCGATATTATGACCATGCCCGGACTTCCCAAGGTTCCGGCTGCAGAGAAAATCGATGTGGACGAAACTGGAAGGATTTCAGGTCTGTTCTAAAAAAGAAATTTGTGCCGCTTTAACAAGCGGACCAGGATTTACAGTGCCGCAGGGAAGTGTACTGCTTCCCTGCGGCACTGCCCTTTCTTCCGCAGTGGAAATTCAGGGAAAATCAGTAAGAAAAATCCCTGCATAAACAGTATGTATTTGGGCTGAGACATGGCTGCGGGCAGAAGGGGAGCGGGATGAATGACACAGATGAAGGATATGGACACAGAAGACACGATGGGAGGAATTTACAAATGAATTTTTTTACACCGGCAGAGATAGTGAAAAATTACAGTGCAGCTGGAAGAAAAAAGACGGAGATGCCGGCAATGAAAATGCTTATTCTAGGTATTCTCTCAGGTATTTTCATTGCCCTTGGGGCAGCGGCCACCAATACAGCGGGACATTCTATTGAAAATGTCTCAGCCATGCGGATCGTTCTGGGAGTGCTGTTCCCCGGCGGTCTTACGCTGGTTGTCCTTCTGGGGGGAGAACTGTTTACGGGAAACTGCCTGATCTCTATTTCCGTACTGGAAAAACAGGCGAAGATTTCCGCCATGATAAAAAACTGGATTGTAGTCTACATCGGCAACCTGATCGGGAGTCTCCTGATAGCCTTTGCATGCGCAAAGTTCGGCCAGTTTAACTATTCTGACGGAGGGCTGGCTGTATTTACGATGAAGCTGGCTGTCACCAAGAGTACTCTGCCTTTTGCAAATGCATTTGTGCTGGGAATTATGTGCAATATGCTGGTCTGTCTGGCTGTCCTTGCAAGCCTCAGCGCCAAAGATACGGCCGGAAAGATAGCGGGAGTCTTTTTCCCCATCAGTTTCTTTGTCATCTGCGGCTTTGAACACTGTGTGGCAAATATGTATTACATACCGGCCGGAATTTTTGCCGCCACTGTTCCGGAGTACGCGGCAAAGGCAGCGGAGGCAGGAGTGAATCTTTCTGCCCTCACTTGGAGTGGATTTTTCATTGGAAACCTGATTCCCGTCACACTGGGGAACCTGGCCGGAGGCCTGGCAGTGGGAATTCTTATGTGGCTTGGCCATGCATGGGAGAAGGAGAAAAAATAAGAAGCGGCAAGAATAATAGGAAAAGGAGTCAGACGTTTGCGTAAGTCCGGCTCCTTTTTCTTATGAGGACAACATCCGATCTGATCCTGCCCAGGCAGGCTATTTCTTGTCGTCCTCGCAGTTCATGTTGTTCAGAGAACAGGAGAGATCGTCTTTTCCATCTACACAGTTCATATCGTTGAGTCCGCAGCTGGAATCGTCGTCCTCCCCGAGACAGTTCATATCGTTCAAGCCGCAGGTTTTGTCATCGTCGCTGATTCCGTTTAAGTTGGCCCAGCCAGTCTGTTTCTTTTCTTCCATCTCCGATACCTCCTCATACTTTGATAAGCATATTATATCCGCACAGAGGAAAAAATTCAAGGAGAGGCGGCTGCAAATAAAAGGAATTAAGAGCAAAATTTGACAATTAGAAAAAATTGTACAGACTTTTGGGAAACAAGGGAGGGGACTTCAGGATTCGTCTGCTATTTATGGGGCGAAGAGTTGCTTTTTCTCTATACTGCCGGTATAATGGAACCATATGACAAAGCCCCAAACCAGTGTGACTGAAAAAAGGGGCAGAGAAAAAGCGAGGAGGATAAGATGAAGGCGCGCTGCAGATGCGGAAGCTATTTTGCAGGATAGCGGTTGCGCTGACAGTCAGAAGGGAGAAAGCAAGATATGAGTCAGAGTCTGGAAGCGAAAATTCCAAGTGAGAGCAGCCTGGTGAATGAGGAGCTGAAAAAAAACCTTAAGATGATTTTTGAGAGACTGGTGCGCCCGGTCTGCCTGAAGGCGGTACTCGATCCGGAACAGCCGGCCAGCGTGGAGATGGGATCCTTTTTGAAGGCAGTGGCGCAGCTGAGCCCCTGGATAGAACTGCAGCTGCTGGAACGGGGAGAGGACAGTGAGGCGGATGGGGCGCTGGACACAGAACATCTTCCCTCTACAGGGCTGTTCGGGGAAAACGGCTATCTGGGAGCAGCCTTTCTGGGAGTTCCGGGAGGAAAGGAGATTAATTCTTTTGTGGTGGCTATCCTCAATGCGGCGGGGCCTGAAAAGGAACTGGATCAGAAACTGCTTAAAAAAATCGCAAAGCTCAAAAAGAAAAATGTTATCCGCGTGTTCGTGTCACTTTCCTGTCACCACTGCCAGAGTGTTGTGACAGCAGGGCAGACCCTGGCTCTTCTGAGCCCCAATGTGGAATGTACTATGGTAGATGCAAGGCTGTATCCGGATTTAGTGGAAAAGTACAAGCTCTCGAGAGTGCCGGCGATTCTGATCGGGGAAGCGATGTACATGGGAGAAAAGAGCCTGGAAGAGCTTTTAGCCCTTCTCCGGTAGGAAGAGAAGAAAAAATTGTGCAAAATGACAATAAAATAACGATATATTGACTTAAATTGTGTATTGTGTTAGGATAATTTATAATCAAAGATGAACCAGGAGAGAGGAGCAGGTTGAATAACGGCAGAGATGCCGTTTTTAACCCGGCTCTTTTTTATATAACAGGAAACTTCGTTCCCTGTTATATAAAAACGCTCCGCGGGGATCGCACTGCGGCAGAATAGAATTTGCCGCAGAGACGGCCTGCCTCTATGGGCGGGCGGCGGACTGAAGGAAGGTGTGATATGGAACAGAAGCTGTATGATACAGTGACAGACTGCCCGGTGATCGCGGCTGTCAAGGATGAGGCAGGGCTTGAGAAGTGCCTTAGCTCAGATATCCAGATTGTGTTTGTGCTGTATGGGGATATTGTCGGAATCCCGGAGATTGTGGAGAGGATTAAGGAAAAGGGAAAATTTGCCATGGTACATGTGGATCTGATATCCGGCCTTTCAGGAAAGGAGATAGCGGTTGATTTCCTTCACCGGAATACAAGGGCTGACGGGATTATCTCCACAAAGCTGCCGCTCATCCGAAGAGCCAAGGAGCTGGGAATGGCAACGGTGTTCCGTTTCTTCGTCATTGATTCCATGGCGTTTGACAATATTAAGAAGCAGTATGATGCGGCTCTGCCGGATTTTGTGGAGATTCTTCCCGGCATTATGCCGAAAATCATAACAAGGGTTACAAAAATGGTATCCGCGCCTGTGATCGCAGGCGGTCTGATTGGGGAGAAGGCAGATATCTATGCGGCTATTGAGGCCGGAGCCATTTCCATCTCATCCACGAATCAGAACACCTGGTTTATCTGAGAGGAGGCTTTTGGATGTCAGACACGAAAAGAAGGCTGGCCCAGGCACTGAAGGAGCTGATGGCGGAAAAGCCCATTAAAAAGATTACAATTCAGGATATCGTCGAGCGAAGCCACATGACGAGGCAGAGTTTCTACTATCACTTTCAGGACATCTATGAGGTGATCGAACTGATCTGCCAGTATGAGCTGATTGACCAGATTGCCTACCGGCAGGAGGAGAGCTTTTCACACTGGCTGGAACATCTCATGGCACTGATAGAGGAAAACCGGTGGTTTTACAGAAAAATGCTTCAGGAGATGGAGTGGGATCGGGTTGCGAACCACCTGAAACCTGCGGTAGAGGCTCAGATTCGCCGCCTGGTGGGGAACATGCTGACAGAGAGTGAGACAAGGAGTCTTTCAGGGGGAAGAGAACTTCTTGTGGATTTTTTGACAGAATCGGTGATCCAGTACATTTTCCGATATGTATCCTGTCGGAAGGTTCCAAAGGAACAGAATGCACAGAATCTCAGGGAGCTTTTGCAGGTATGTTCGCTGATTTGCGCCAAATGTGCATCTTCGTCTAAAAAAAGCGAGGAAAAGTATACTAAAAACAGGATAAAAACAGCTTGAAGTTGTTCTGTTTTAACAATTTGAGATTATTGTCTAAAGACATTTGACAATAAAGATGCTACCATAAAACTATATTATGTAAGGAGGGGTTTCTTATGGCAAAGTATGTAATGGCATTGGACGCTGGAACTACCAGTAACAGATGTATCCTTTTTAATGAAAAGGGTGAGATGTGCAGCGTGGCGCAGAAGGAATTTACACAGTATTTCCCAAAACCAGGCTGGGTTGAGCACAATGCAAATGAGATCTGGTCCTCTCAGCTCTCCGTAGCAGTGGAGGCTATGGCTCAGATTGGTGCGACCGCAGAGGATATTGCCGCTATCGGTATTACCAACCAGCGTGAAACCACGATTGTCTGGGATAAGGAAACAGGGGAACCGGTTTACAATGCGATTGTATGGCAGTGTCGCCGTACCTCCGAATACTGTGATTCTCTTAAGGAGAAGGGGCTGACAGACAAATTCAGAGAAAAAACAGGCCTTGTCATTGATGCCTACTTCTCAGGAACCAAGTTAAAATGGATCCTGGACAATGTTCCGGGCGTGAGAGAGAGAGCTGAGAAGGGTGAACTCCTGTTCGGTACAGTGGAAACCTGGCTGATCTGGAAGCTGACAAAGGGTGCTGTCCATGTAACGGATTACTCCAACGCATCCAGAACGATGCTGTTCAATATCAACACACTGCAGTGGGATGATGAGATCCTGGCAGAGTTAAATATTCCGAAATGCATGCTTCCTGAGGCAAAGCCATCCAGCTGCGTATATGGCGAGTCGGATCCGTCCTGGTTCGGCGGCCCCATCAAGATTGGCGGCGCAGCAGGCGATCAGCAGTCCGCTCTGTTCGGACAGACCTGCTTTAACCCGGGCGAGGCAAAGAATACATATGGAACCGGCTGCTTCATGCTGATGAACACAGGCGAAAAGCCGGTATTCTCCAAGAACGGACTTGTAACTACAATCGCATGGGGACTTGACGGCAAAGTAAATTACGCCCTTGAGGGTTCCATCTTCGTTGCAGGTGCAGCGATCCAGTGGCTGAGAGATGAGATGAGACTGATCGATTCTTCCCCGGACTCTGAGTACATGGCCAAGAAGGTTAAGGATACAAACGGATGCTACGTCGTTCCGGCCTTCACGGGACTGGGCGCTCCCCACTGGGATCAGTACGCAAGAGGAACAATCGTAGGAATTACGAGAGGCGTCAACAAGTATCATATTATCCGCGCTACTCTGGAATCTCTGGCATACCAGACAAACGACGTACTGCAGGCTATGCAGGCTGATTCCGGCATTCATCTTGGAGCACTCAAGGTGGACGGCGGCGCCAGCGCCAACAATCTGCTGATGCAGATCCAGTCTGATATTATCCAGGCTCCGGTACATCGCCCGAAATGTGTAGAGACCACAGCCATGGGAGCTGCTTACCTGGCAGGCCTTGCAGTTGGCTACTGGGCAAGCAAAGAGGATGTAATTAAGAACTGGGCGATTGACCGTGTATTCGCTCCGCAGATTGAGGCTGAGGAGAGAGATAAGAAGGTCAAAGGTTGGAATAAGGCAGTGAAGTATTCCTTCGGCTGGGCGAAGGAGGATTAATCCCGACAGCGGTCACGGGGTGAGCTGCAGGCGGGGAAAGCACAGACTGCCGGCAGCTTCAATGCAGTGTGAATTTTGTGGATTGATAAAAGGGCGGCGGGAAAGACATCAGTTTTTCCCCGGGAGGGGAAACTGAATTTCCGCCGTCCGTGACAGGAGAAGAAAAGGGGGAAATTTTATGCTGCCATATATAGCTGAATTTTTGGGAACCATGATGCTGATCCTTTTAGGCGACGGCGTTGTAGCTAACGTGAATCTGAATAAATCCGGTATGAAGGGCGGAGGCTCTGTCCAGATTACCTTTGCATGGGGTCTTGCGGTAATGGTTCCGGCATTTATCTTCGGAGCCGCCTCCGGCGCTTCTTTCAACCCGGCTCTGACTTTGGCTCTGGCCATTGACGGAAGTTTTGACTGGGCACTTGTCCCGGGCTATATCATTGCTCAGTTTGCAGGAGCCTTCGTGGGAGCCTGCCTGGTATACATCCTGTTTAAGGATCAGTTTGACGCAACTCCCGACGCAGGCACAAAGCTGGGCGTGTTCTGTACAGGTCCTTCTATCGACAACAAGCCGCTCAACATTCTGTCTGAGGCAATAGGCACATTTGTCCTTGTATTTGCTATCAAGGGTCTTGGCAATGTTCCAGGAGCAGCAGAAGTCGGCTTAGATAAATTCCTGGTATTCGGAATCATCGTATCCGTCGGCATGTCCCTGGGCGGTCTGACAGGATATGCAATCAACCCGGCCCGTGATCTCGGCCCGAGAATTGCCCATGCAGTTCTTCCGATTCAGGGCAAGGGCGGTTCCAACTGGGGCTATGCATACGTTCCGGTAGTTGGCCCGATCATTGGCGCCATCGTCGCTGTATTGCTCTATGGAGCTATTCCATGGTAAAGCACAACTGAACGCACGGAGTACGTGAAGTTGTGCGCTACTCAAACGGAGCAAAGCGGAGTTCGAGTTTCCCGGAACGGCACGGAGTGCGTGAAGTTAATTAAATAGGTATTGCATGGAGAGATGAGCCGGGCAAGGAAATCATCAGCTTACAGGCTGGTTTCTTTTGCCTGGCTTTTTGTATCATAGGAAATCCCTTTGAATTTCCTGCGATACAAAAAGTCCTGCCGGGCGGGATGCGCACACCGCGCAGAGGAAAAAGGCTGCTTAAGGCAGCCGCGCGGCGGGATTTTCACCGTCTGATTTTCACAGATTTTAAACCAACGGCAAAAGAAAATGCGCTGTCCGCAGCGCGATTTGACCGATACTGGAACGCGGGAAATAGGCCCAGGCGTATTTCACTGCGCTTCCTAAACATTTTAGCAGCCAAACTGCAGCGAGGAGGAATGGAGTATGTATGACGTTATTATTATCGGCGCAGGCGTTTCAGGCTGTGCTTCAGCCAGAGAGCTGTCACGGTACCAGGGAAGCTTCTGCGTCGTGGAGAAGGAAGAGGATGTCTGCTGCGGCACATCCAAGGCCAACAGTGCCATTATCCATGCAGGATATGACGCGGCCTCTGGCTCACTGATGGCCAAGCTCAATGTGGAAGGAAACCAGATGATGGAGCAGCTCTCAAAGGATCTGGACTTTCACTTCAGGAGAAACGGCTCCCTGGTTCTCTGTCTCCATGAGGAGGAGCTGCCGAACCTTCAGGCCCTCTATGAGCGGGGAATCAAAAACGGAGTGAAGGAGCTTCGTATTTTAAACAGGGAAGAGTTAAAGGCGATGGAGCCCAATATCACAGACAATGCAGTAGCTGCACTCTACGCTCCTACGGGAGGAATCGTATGTCCCTTCGGCTTAACGATTGCCCTGGCTGAAAATGCCAACATGAACGGGGTAGAATTCAAGTTCAACACAGAGGTTCAGGATATTAAGAAGACGGAGGACGGAACCTTTGAGCTTCACACGAACAACGGGGTACTGAAGACGAGATTTGTGGTGAACGCGGCAGGCGTATACGCAGATAAATTCCACAACATGATGAGCGAGGAGAAAATCCATATTACGCCAAGGCGCGGCGATTACTGTCTCCTTGACCGCACAGCCGGCAATCTGGTAGATAAGACAGTATTTACCCTCCCCGGAAAGTTCGGAAAGGGAATTCTCGTCACACCGACAATTCACGGGAACCTGCTTCTGGGCCCCACCGCCATCGACATCGATGACAAGGAAGGGACAAATACGACCAGAGAGGGGCTTGACGAGGTTATCGAGAAGGCGCAGAACAGCGTGAACAACATTCCCATGCGCCAGGTTATCACCTCCTTCGCAGGGCTGCGCGCCCATGAGGATCACCATGAATTTATTATCAGGGAGCTTCCTGACTGCAAAGGATTTATCGACTGCGCCGGAATTGAGTCTCCGGGACTTTCCAGCAGCCCTGCCATCGGAAAGATGGTCGCTGACATTCTGAGGGAGAAGGCTGATCTGAAGGAGAAGGACAACTTCATTGCCACCAGAAAGGGAATCCTCGATCCTAAATCTCTGTCCAAGGAGGAGAGAAGCAGGCTCATTAAGGAGCAGCCTGCCTACGGAAATATTATCTGCCGCTGCGAGACGATCTCTGAGGGAGAAATTCTCGACGCCATCCACAGACCGCTGGGAGCAAAGTCCTTAGACGGAGTGAAGCGGCGCACAAGAGCGGGAATGGGCCGCTGCCAGGCAGGATTCTGTTCACCGAGAACCATGGATATCCTGGCAAGGGAGCTTAATATCAGCATGTACGAGGTTACAAAGTCCGGCGGCGATTCCAAAATCGTAGTGGGAACCAACAAGGACAGACTGTAAGGAGGGGGACGCCATGAAATCATATGATATTGTCATTATCGGAGGAGGCCCTGCCGGACTGGCTGCGGCCGCTGCCGCAAAGAGAAACGGAATTGACAGCATCCTGATTCTGGAGAGGGACAAGGAACTGGGAGGAATCCTGAACCAGTGCATTCACAACGGATTCGGGCTTCACACCTTCAAGGAGGAGCTGACAGGACCGGAGTATGCACGCCGGTTTATCGACCAGGTGGAGGAGCTTCAGATTGAATATTACCTGAACACAATGGTCATTGACATCTCCCACGAGAAGGTTGTCACAGCCATGAACCGGGAGGAGGGGCTGTTTGAGATCCAGGCAAAGGCGGTGATCCTGGCTATGGGCTGCCGGGAGAGATCCAGGGGAGCTCTGAATATCCCCGGCTACCGTCCGGCCGGAATTTACTCAGCGGGAACGGCTCAGCGCCTTGTAAATATGGAGGGCTTTATGCCGGGCCGTGAGGTTGTCATCCTCGGTTCCGGAGATATCGGGCTGATCATGGCCAGGAGAATGACCCTTGAGGGCGCCAAGGTAAAGGTGGTGGCAGAGCTGATGCCTTACTCCGGCGGCCTTAAGAGGAACATTGTCCAGTGCCTGGACGACTACGGCATTCCGTTAAAGCTGAGCCACACGGTTGTGGAGATCCGCGGAAAGGAGAGGCTTACAGGTATCACCCTGGCCCAGGTGGACGAGAAAGGAAAGCCGATTCCCGGAACAGAGGAGGACTATGACTGCGATACCCTCCTTCTGTCTGTGGGACTGATCCCTGAAAATGAATTAAGCCGCGGAATGGGCGTGGATATTGAGCCCGTCACCTCTGGCCCGTCTGTCAACGAGAGCCTGGAGACAAACATAGAGGGCGTGTTTGCCTGCGGAAATGTGCTCCACGTTCACGATCTGGTGGATTATGTGTCTGAGGAGGCGGCCGTGGCAGGCGAAAATGCGGCCAAGTATGTGAAGGGAGCCCTTCCGGAGGGAAGCGGAAGAGAGATCCGGCTTATCCCCACAGAGGGCGTGCGCTACACTGTTCCAAAGACCATCGATCCGGAGCGGATGGCAGATGCTCTGACTGTGCGCTTCCGTGTGGGCAATGTCTACAAAAACTGCTATGTGAGCGTATACTTTGACGATGAGCGGGTCATTCACAGAAAACGTCCGGTGGTGGCGCCGGGGGAGATGGAGAATGTAACCTTCAAAAAAGAGCAGCTTCTGGGCTGTCCGGACTTAAAGACGATTACACTGAAAATAGAGGAGGCGTAGGACGATGGAAAAGAGAGAACTGATCTGTATTGGCTGCCCTCTGGGATGTATGGTAACCGTTGAGATGGAAAACGGTGAGATTAAGAGCGTGACAGGAAATACCTGCAAGCGGGGCGATGACTATGCCCGCAAGGAGGTGACGAATCCGACGAGGATTGTGACCTCCACAGTGATGGTTAAGGGAGGAAATCTCGACATGGTTTCCGTTAAGACAAGAAACGACATTCCCAAGGGGAAAATTTTCGACTGCGTGCGGGCCTTAAAAGGAGTCTGCGTGGAGGCGCCGGTCCATATCGGGGATGTGATTCTGAAGGATGTCTGCGGGACAGGTGTGGATGTGATTGCCACCAAGGAGATTCAGAAGAAGGGCGCCTAGAGATATGCATTAAAAAATGCTACAGAAAAAACTGAAATTTTGGTATGATAGAAAGCAGGGAGTTTCTCCCTGCTTTTTATCTTTCAGAAAACATCCCGATCCCTCCGGAAGGGAAGGGCTGACTTACGCCCTGGGGCGTGTGGTGAAAGAGCGAAATACCCATGACCGGCAGCCGGGAAACCAGCTGTTGGGTAAGATGAGAATATTGAAGACAGAGGAAAGGAATAGGGATAGAATGGCAGAAAACAGAGAAATGACGATTGAAATTTGCTGCGGAAGCTATGAGGATGCCCTGGCGGCTGCCCGGGGAGGGGCAGAGAGGATCGAGTTAAACAGCGCCCTGGCCCTGGGAGGCCTCACGCCGTCAGCCGCCTGCCTGAGAATGGTGAAGCGCTGTACGGATCTGCTGGTGGTGTCGATGGTTCGGCCCAGGGGGGCCGGTTTCTGCTACACAGAGGCTCAGACGGAGCAGATGTTTGAGGAGGCGAGGGAGCTTCTGGAGAACGGAAGCGACGGACTTGCCTTTGGATTTCTCACTGAGGGCAGGTGTGTGGATCTGGAGAAAACGGGCAGGATGACAGAGCTGATTCACAGCTACGGAAGGGAAGCAGTATTTCACAGGGCCTTCGACTGCACAGAAGATCCGGTGAGAGCTATTGAAGAGCTGATTGGGCTGGGAGCAGACAGGATTCTCACAAGCGGGCAGCAGGAGAAGGCAGAACAGGGAAAGGAGCTTCTCAGGCAGCTTCAGGCCGCGTACGGTTCCCGGATTCAGCTCCTGGCAGGAAGCGGCGTCAATGCAGGAAATGCAAGGGCCCTTGCAGAGTATACGGGTATCAGACAGCTCCACTCCTCCTGCCGATACTGGGAGAGGGATGTCACTACTGTAGGGGAAGGGGTGAACTACAGCATCGCCCCTGCGCCTCACGAGAGGGATTACGACAGAGTGAGTGAGAGGCTGGTCAGAGAGCTGGCAGAAGCGCTTAGAGAGCGGTAAGAGGATGAGGGAGAGCTGCCGGACTATGGCAGAAGAACGGCGGCAGTAAAAAACTGCTGCAAAAAAATAGGAGACAGTACACGGCGGAGGGGCTTTTGTTCCCTCCGCCGTGTACTGTCTCAGCCACAGATTTTATGGTTTATAAGATGAAGGTTTAGAATTCCGGTTCGATCAGTCCGTAGGTGTGTCCCTTTCTCTTGTATACTACGTTGACTTCCTCTGTCTCTGCGTTTAAGAATACATAGAAGGAATGTCCGAGCAGCTCCATCTGAACGCAGGCTTCTTCCGGATCCATTGGCTTCATGGCGAATTTCTTTACCTTTTCGATCTTGATCTCGTCATCAGGCTCTGATTCTTCCTGTACAAAAAGCTCGCTGAAATCCACAGGGGCCTGTTTCTTGTCAATGAGTTTTCTCTTGTATTTCTTGAGCTGGCGCTCGATGATCTCCTCTACCAGGTCGATGGATACATACATATCTGTGCTCTGCTCTTCTGCACGGATGATATGGCCTTTTACCGGGATGGTAACCTCGATTTTCTGACGGTCTTTCGTCACACTCAGGGTAATGATGGCCTCTGTATCCTGGTTAAAATAGCGTTCCAGCTTTCCGATTTTCTCAATAACCGCTTCCCTAAGTCCAGGCGTAACATCAATATTTCTTCCAGTAATCGTATAACGCATAAGTCATCGCTCCTTTTTTATTGGGATGTCCTTATTATAGCATGTTTATCAGAAAAATTCAATTAAAAATAAAAAATATTATGAAAATTAATCTTAATTTTCCCTAAAAGGTTTTTATTTGGACATCCGTAAAGAAATGAGGTGCGTTTTTGGGGTTATGTGACGGATGGTGTGCAAAAACAGAAAAAGACAGGACCTGTGTGTCTTTTTTTTCTTTAAAACCAGGTTGACAAACGACTGTCGGGTGGGAAAGTCTGTCAAGGCAGAATCGTGTATTTTTTGTCGAAAAAGGAAAATTTATGAGATGTGTACAAAAAGAGCCGCAGATTTCCTTGTCTGGAGAAAACTGGTGATAAACAGAGAAAAAATGTGGATAATGTGGATAAGTCGGTGTATAACTGCTTTTTCCTGTAAAACGGACAGAAGTTGATGTGCATAACTTTTGCACATTTTCGGGAAAATGATTGTGGATAGTGTGGATGAGTCGAAAACAGAACATATTTTTTGTGCAACCTGCTGGGTTTACAATAATAAATCGAATTATGTAAATAAAAGGAGGCGCTTAAGGGAAATCATAAGAGACACAGAGCGCGGCAGGGCTGAGATCGATCCGGCAGGAGAGGAAAAGAGAGAAACAGCGCAGCGCGAAAAACCAGAAAAATGCCGCGCTGAAGGGCGGCAGAGAATGGACCTGGGGAAAAACAGGATAAAAAATGAACGAAATGCGAGCAAACTGTAAAAAATTTGTGAATGTATTGAAAGATAGGGAAGTTAATGATAAAATAATTAAGATTGTACAGCGGCAGATTATGCCGTTTTGATAAAACCGCCATGGCAGGCGGAGGATAAATTTGACTGTGCAGGCGGCAGGCCGGCGCCCGGGGCAGAAAACAGACATAAGGCTTCACAAAACAGGAGCAGAAAAGCCCAGGCGCTCAGGATTCGAAAGCCGGAGAACCAGATTAAGAGAAATCGAAAGAAGTAGGAGATTAAGGAATGAATCTTATAGAGAAAGTGTTCGGAACTCACAGCGACAGAGAGCTGAAGCTGATCTATCCCATTGTGGATAAAATCGTAGCTCTGAAGCCTGAGATGGAAAAGCTCACGGACGAGGAGCTGAAAGACAACACCAGGAAGTTTAAGGAGCGTCTGGCAAACGGGGAAACCCTTGACGATATTCTTCCAGAGGCATTTGCCACTGTCCGTGAGGCTTCCAGGCGTGTGCTGAAGATGGAGCATTATCCGGTACAGCTCATCGGCGGTATCGTGCTTCACCAGGGACGTATTGCGGAGATGAAGACCGGTGAGGGAAAAACGCTGGTGTCCACCTGCCCGGCTTACCTGAATGCGCTTACGGGAAAAGGTGTTTTCATCGTTACAGTCAACGATTACCTGGCAAAGCGTGATGCCGAGTGGATGGGAGAGGTTCACCGCTTCCTGGGGCTGAGCGTAGGCGTGGTATTAAATTCCATGACTCCGCCGGAGAGAAAGGCGGCCTATGGCTGCGATATCACCTATGTGACAAACAACGAGCTTGGCTTTGACTATCTGAGGGACAATATGGCCATCTACAAGGAGCAGATGGTTTTAAGAAATCTGGATTACGCCATCATCGACGAGGTGGACTCTGTCTTAATCGATGAGGCCAGAACACCGCTGATCATCTCCGGACAGAGCGGAAAGTCCACAAAGCTCTACGAGGTCTGCGACATTCTGGCAAAGCAGCTGGAGCAGGGCGAGGCGTCTGCCGAGTTCACGAAGCTGTCCGCCATCATGGGCGAGGAGATTGAGGAGACCGGAGATTTCGTTGTCAATGAGAAGGATAAGGTTGTCAACCTGACTCTGGACGGTGTCAAGAAGGTTGAGAAATACTTTAATATTGAAAACCTGGCAGATCCGGAGAACCTGGAAATCCAGCACAACATGATCATGGCGTTAAGGGCCAACTATCTGATGTTCCGCGACAAGGATTACGTGGTGAAGGACAATGAGGTTCTGATCGTAGACGAGTTTACAGGACGTATCATGCCGGGCCGCCGCTACTCTGACGGACTTCACCAGGCTATCGAGGCCAAGGAGCATGTGGAGGTCAAGAGGGAGAGCCGGACTCTGGCGACGATCACCTTCCAGAACTTCTTCAATAAGTTTAAGAAGAAGGCGGGTATGACCGGTACGGCCCAGACAGAGGAGAAGGAGTTCCGGAACATCTACCAGATGGACGTTATCGTGATCCCGACGAACCGCCCGGTAATCCGTATTGATAAGAATGATGCAGTTTACAAGACAAAGAAAGAGAAATTCCACGCAGTTGTGGAGGAAGTCTGTGCAGCCCACGAGAAGGGACAGCCGGTTCTGGTGGGTACGATCACCATTGAGACCTCTGAGCTTCTGAGCAAGATGCTGAAAAAGCGCGGTGTTCCCCACAAGGTATTAAACGCCAAGTTCCATGAGCTGGAGGCTGAGATCGTGGCGGATGCCGGAATCCACGGCGCAGTGACCATCGCCACCAACATGGCCGGACGTGGTACGGATATTAAGCTGGACGATGTGTCCAAGGAGTTGGGCGGACTGAAGATTATCGGTACAGAGCGCCATGAGTCAAGGCGTATCGACAATCAGCTGAGAGGCCGCGCCGGACGTCAGGGAGATCCGGGAGAGTCCCGCTTCTACATTTCCCTGGAGGACGATCTGATGCGTCTGTTCGGCTCCGAGAAGCTGATGAACATGTTCAATGCTCTGGGAGTGCCGGAGAATGAGCAGATCGAGCACAAGATGCTCTCCAATGCCATTGAGAAGGCACAGATGAAGATTGAGACAAATAACTACGGAATCCGTGAAAACCTCTTAAAGTACGACGAGGTTATGAATGAGCAGCGCGAGGTTATCTACGAGGAGCGCCGCCGTGTTCTGGACGGAGAGAATATGAGAAATGTGATCATGAAGATGATCACGGATATTGTGGAGAATGCAGTGGATCTGTCCATCTCCGATGACCAGAGTCCGGAGGAGTGGAACCTGACAGAGCTCAACTCCCTTCTGCTCTCCATCATCCCGCTTCAGCCGATTGTCCTGAAGGATGATCAGAAGAAGATGAAGAAGAACGAGTTAAAGCACATGCTCAAAGAGGCGGCTACCAAGCTCTACGAGGCCAAGGAGGCCGAATTCCAGCAGGCAGAGCAGATCCGCGAGCTGGAGCGTGTAGTTCTTCTGAAGGTAATCGACAATAAGTGGATGGCTCACATTGACGATATGGATCAGCTCCGTGAGGGAATCGGACTTCAGGCCTACGGCCAGAAGGATCCTCTGGTTGAATACAAGATGAGCGGCTACGAGATGTTCGACGCCATGACAGCGGCAATCCGCGAGGATACAGTGAGAATCCTCTACCACATCCGCGTGGAGCAGAAGGTAGAGAGGGAACCGGCAGCCAGGGTGACAGGAACCAATAAGGATGCAGGTCCTCAGGCTCCTCAGAAGAGAGAGACAAAGAAGATTTATCCGAACGATCCGTGCCCCTGCGGTTCCGGAAAGAAGTTCAAGCAGTGCCATGGACGTGAGATGCTTGCAAACCTGCAGGCCCGCCAGGTGAGCGAGCAGGAAAAGAAGGCCCGCCGAGATGAGCGACGCAAGGAGCATCAGGCGGAGAAAGAAGCTCAGAGAGCGGAAAGACAGGCCAGAAAGGCAGAGAGAATGGCCCAGAGGGAGGCCGCAGGAGAAACGGCAGACAGCAGCGAGAAGGCTGACGAGTAGGCATACAGGTGGGAAAAGGAGAAGATTTACTGTTCCGGAACAGTCACAGTAAATCTTCTCCTTTTCCTGGTTAAGGGGGGATATGTAAACTTGAAGCAGAGAGGGAAGGAGAGGGGGGATAGGGAAGGAGAGGGGGGATAGGGAAGGAGAGGAAGCTGACAGTTCCAGCGAAGTCACAGTCAGCTTCCTCTCCTTCCCTTTTCTTCCCGCCGCTTTTCTTCCCGCCGCTTTTCTTCCCGCCGCTTTTCTTCCCGCCGCTTTTCTTTCCGCGGCTTTTTCCCCGCGGCTTTTTCCCCCGCCGCCTCTTTCCCTGCCGCCTCTTCTCCAGCTCCTGCCCTTGCTAAAATCCCTTCTATCATGTAGAATAGGAAACTGTAAGGCGTAAGCCGGAATAAAGTAAGAAAGTGGGTGAAGCTATGGTTGAGTTAGATCAGTTTAAGTACACGCTGTCAACGTATGACGATACCCTGGTGGAAGTGAGGGATTCACTTTGACCTGGACGGCAAGGTGAAACGAATTGACGAGCTGGATAAATCGATGGAGGAGCCCGGCTTCTGGGACGATCCGGAGACGTCCACAAGGCTGATGCGCGAGGCCAAAAATCTGAAAGATACGGTGGAGAGCTACCGGAAGCTGGAGCAGGAATATGAGGACATCCAGGTGATGCTGGAAATGGGATATGAGGAGAATGATCCTTCTCTGATTCCTGAAATCCAGGGAATGATGGATGACTTTGTGGAGAAGCTGGAAGCTATCCGCATCCAGACGCTCCTCTCCGGTGAGTATGACAATAATAATGCGATTCTGAAGCTGAATGCAGGAGCAGGAGGAACGGAAGCCTGCGACTGGTGCAGTATGCTGTACCGGATGTATCAGCGGTGGGCAGATAAAAAGGGATTTACCACAGCTGTCATTGACTATCTGGACGGCGAGGAGGCGGGAATCAAGTCCATTACCCTCCAGATCAACGGGGAAAATGCCTATGGATTTCTCAAGTCTGAGAGAGGTGTCCACCGGCTGGTGCGTATTTCCCCCTTCAATTCTGCCGGAAAGAGGCAGACCTCCTTTGTCTCCTGCGACGTGATGCCGGACATCAAGGAGGATCTGGACGTGGAGGTTAATCCTGACGAGCTGAGAATCGATACCTACCGCTCCAGCGGCGCCGGCGGACAGCACATCAATAAGACCTCCTCCGCCATCCGCATTACCCATCTCCCGACGGGAATCGTGGTGCAGTGCCAGAATGAGAGATCTCAGTTCCAGAACAAGGAAGTGGCCATGCAGATGCTGAAGACAAAGCTCTACATGATGAAGCAGGAGGAACACGCGGAAAAACTCTCTGACATCCGCGGTGATGTGAAGGATATTAATTTCGGAAACCAGATTCGTTCCTATGTGATGCAGCCGTACACGCTGGTCAAGGATCACAGGACGGGAGCGGAGAGCGGAAATGTAAATGCGGTGCTGGACGGAGACATTGACCTGTTTATCAGCGCATATTTGAAGTGGGTGAACCTGGACAGCAAAAAAAGTGATTGATTGTGTCCGATAAATGTGATAATATCTTCCCTATGAATACAAATGTTTTTCTGACACAAACATTCTGAGGCAGTTTACACAATGTCGCCAGAGCGGTAGCGCTCTGACGCTGTGTCGTCTGCCTTACGGAGGAGGCTTTGTGTCGAAAGCGGCAGGCAGAAGATGAGGGGAGAGGAATGGAAGAGCAGACAAAGTATTTTGTGCTAAAGCAGAAGGCTGTGCCGGAGGTGCTTTTGAAGGTAGTCCAGGCAAAACGGCTCATAGAATCTGAGCGGGCCATGACCGTTCAGGAGGCGACAGAGCGGGTCGGGATCAGCAGAAGCTCCTTCTACAAATATAAGGATGATATTTTTCCATTTTATGACAATGCAAAGGGCAGAACGATCACCCTGGTGCTCCAGATGGACGACGAGCGGGGGCTGCTTTCCGATATCCTGCATATCGTGGCAGTTTATAAGGCCAATATCCTGACAATCCATCAGAGTATTCCGGTCAACAATGTGGCGTCACTGACGCTGAGTGTGGAAGTGCGCCCGGATACCGGGAATATTTCCCGTATGGTGGAAGAAATGGAGGAACAGAAGGGGATTCATCATGTAAAAATTATTGCCAGGGAGTGACAGATATGATATATGCAGCAGTAATGGGTTATGGAACTATTGGTTCAGGAGTTGTGGAGGTTCTTGACAGGAACAGAGACGTGATCTCGGCCAGGACAGGAGAGGAGATTCAGGTCAAATATATTCTGGATCTCAGGGAATTTCCGGGAGATCCCAATGAAGATAAGCTGATACACGATTTTTCCGTGATTGAGAAGGATGAGGAGATAGGGATTGTGGTAGAAGCTATGGGCGGTGTGCGCCCGGCCTATGATTTTGCGAAGGCCTGCCTTCTTGCCGGAAAGCATGTGGTGACCTCCAATAAAGCGCTGGTGGCTGCACATGGGACGGAGCTTCTCTCCATTGCCAGGCAGAAGAATCTGAACTTTCTCTTTGAGGCCAGTGCAGGCGGCGGCATTCCGATTATCCGCCCGCTGACAGAGGCTCTTGCGGGAGAGAAAATCCTGGAGATCAGCGGTATTTTAAACGGAACAACCAACTATATTCTCACGAAAATGGACAGAGAGGGCCAGACCTTTGAGGAGGCCCTGAGAAAGGCTCAGGAGCTGGGATACGCGGAGAGAAATCCGGAAGCCGATGTGGAAGGGTTTGACACCTGCCGCAAGATTGCCATTCTGACTGCCCTGGCTACAGGAAAGGAAATCCACTATGAGGATGTGTACACTGAGGGAATCACGGCAGTCACAGACACGGATTTTCAGTATGCGGCAAAATTTCAGGCTTCCATTAAACTGTTTGGAAGCAGCCGCATGGAAGACGGAAGGGTGACAGTTTTTGTATGCCCTATGATGATTCCTCAGGTGAACCCTCTTTACTGTGTGAGCGATGTGTACAACGCGGTGATGGTGAAGGGAAACATGGTGGGAACTCTGATGTTCTACGGAAGCGGTGCGGGAAAACTGCCTACAGCCAGTGCAGTGGTGGCGGATATAATGGAAATCGCAGGCAATATGGACAGAAATATCCCCATAGGCTGGAGCGATGAGAGGCAGGAGCTTTCACCGGTTACGGAGGCCAGGTTCTCCTACTTCCTGAGAGTGGAGGGAAGGCTGGAGGAAAAGAGGGCTGAGATTGAGGCAGCTTTTGGCCCGTCCAGGTTTGCAGAGCTTCCGGGAATGGATGAGTTTGCAGTCCTCACGGGAGAGATGACGGAAGAACATTACAGAAAGGTATCAGCAGCCTTCGGAGACATCCGACAGATGATCCGGGCTCAGATATAGAGAAGGGCAGGACGGAAACCGGGATGCGGGAAATTGCAAAAACCAGTCCCGGATGCATGATACCAGGGAGGAAGAGCATGTTAGTCGTAAAGAAGTTCGGCGGCAGTTCAGTTGCTGACAGGGAGAGGATTTTTAATGTGGCCAGGCGCTGCATTGAGGATTATAACAAGGGAAATGACGTGGTAGTAGTTCTCTCCGCTATGGGAAAGACCACGGACGGGCTGATTGCAAAGGCTCATGAGATTACAGAAAGTCCGTCCAGACGGGAGCTGGATATGCTGCTTGCAACGGGAGAGCAGGTTTCCGTGGCTCTCATGGCCATGGCCATCCAGTCTCTGGGCGTTCAGGCCATTTCCCTGAACGCGGCGCAGGTCCCTATGAAAACGACCTCCGCCTACGGGCAGGCGAAGCTGAAGAGGATCGATACCGAGCGCATTCAAAATGAGCTGGATGCCAGAAAGATTGTGATCATCACAGGCTTTCAGGGGGTCAATAAGTTCGATGACATGACGACTCTGGGCAGAGGAGGTTCCGACACGACGGCAGTGGCCCTGGCGGCAGCTCTTCACGCGGATGCCTGCGAGATCTATACGGATGTGGATGGAGTTTACACGGCGGATCCGAGGATTGTGCCCAATGCGAGAAAGCTCCCCGAGGTCTCCTATGACGAGATGCTGGAATTTGCGTCTCTGGGAGCCAAGGTTTTGCACAACCGTTCTGTGGAAATGGCAAAGCGGTACGGAGTGCAGTTAGTGGTTCTTTCCAGCCTTACCAGGGCAGAGGGAACAGTTGTGAAGGAGAGTACGAAGATGGAGAAAATGTTAGTCAGCGGTGTGGCAGCCGATAAGAATACCGCCAGAATTTCCGTGATAGGAGTGGCTGACGAGCCGGGAATCGCATTCAAGGTGTTCAACCTTCTGGCAAGACATCATATCAATGTGGACATTATCATCCAGTCCATTGGCCGTGACGGAAGGAAGGACATCTCCTTTACCGTGGCGAGAACCGATCTTCAGGAGGCAATGACCATATTAAATGACAACAGGGAGTCCTTAACGGCTCAGTCCGTAGAGTGTGCCACAGGCGTTGCCAAGATTTCCATTATCGGAGCCGGCATGACCAGCAATCCCGGAGTGGCGGCCAGAATGTTTGAGGCCCTCTACAGCGCAAATATCAATATCCGTATGATCGCCACCTCAGAGATCCGCATCACGGTTCTCATCAATGAGGAGGATACCAACAGGGCTATGAGAGTCGTTCACGATGCGTTCTCTCTGGCAGACTAAAGGGGAATTCTTATGAATACAGCAGCAGAGTTGCTGATGAAGCTGGGGCAGGGAGAGATTCCCTGCCTCTTTCATATGATTACGGGTCTGTACTGCCCTGGCTGCGGGGGAACGAGGGCAGCTCTGGCCCTCCTTCGGGGTCAGGTGGTAAAAAGTCTTCTCTACAACCCGATTCCGGCCTATCTTCTGTTCGGCGGCCTGTGGTGTATAGCGGCAGTACTGCTGGAGGCTGCAGGAAAAACTGAAGGAAAGGCTGAAGAAAAAGACAGGGCACAATTCTTAAGGAAAAGTGCCCTTCCGCGCCCGGTTCTCTGCTTTTTGTGGGGCCTCCTGGCAGTGACCGCCGCCGGATTTCTGATTAAAAACCTGCTTCTCGTCATGGGCCTCGACCTCCACTCAGTCGCCGCAGGCTGGCCGGGGAGGGCCTGGTAAATGCCGTCCTTCTATTCTGCTCATTCAGCTTCTTATCTGGAAATACGGAGGGGGAGGGAGGAAATTTTTTGTTCCAGCGAAGTCACAAAAAATTTCCTCCCTCCCCTTTGGCCATACATCTCTTTTTTAATCGCTCAGAGGATACTGTTCCATCATCTCCTCTAATATCCCTGTAAAATAGGGATCATTTAGTAGCTGGCTTACAAATATCAGGTAAAGGAACTCGATTATACCGAAGACAATAGCCAGAATTCCCAGAACCAGCCCTGCCACGGCAAAGCCGGAAAACGGTCCGCCCTTCTTCGACATGATGGAAAGGCAGACAGCACCGGCGCCTAACAGGATGGATACCGGAAAAGCGATGCACATGCAGAGCAGAAGAATGGCAAAGATTCCGAGAATCATGGATACAATCGCCATATTGTTGGCCGGCGGCTTCGGCTGCCGTGAAGGCCCGTTCGCCTCCTTTAACTCTCTGTTATCGTAATCGTCATAATACTCCATAGAAATCCTCCGTAAATGTAAGTAAGTGTAGGAACGCGGCAGACGTGCTTACCGCATCGGACTCCCACGATTATACCAGAAAAGCGTTCCGGTTGCAACTTAGCAGGGGATCCCTTATAATAAACAGGTGTACAGAACAGACAGAACAATAGAAGCGGCAGCAGAGAGCAGAGCCGTTTAAGGGAGAAACAGATATGGATGTAATAAAGACACTGGCCGGGGAGCTTCAGATCCGTGAGGGACAGGTGCAGGCGGCCGTAAAGCTGATTGATGAGGGAAATACCATCCCGTTTATAGCCAGATACAGGAAGGAGGCCACAGGCTCCTTAAATGATGAGGTGCTGAGAAACCTGGACGAGAGGCTTAAGTACCTGAGAAATCTCGAGGACAGAAAGGAGCAGGTGATCGCGTCCATCGGCGAGCAGGAAAAGCTGACAGAGGAGCTGGAAAGGAAGATTCGGGAGGCGAAAACCCTGGTGGCTGTGGAGGATCTCTATCTGCCATACCGCCCCAAGAGAAGAACGAGAGCCGGCATAGCCAGGGAGAAGGGGCTTATGCCTCTGGCAGATCAGATTTTCCTTCAGGAGATGAGCGTCCCTGCCATAGAGGAGGCAGAGGGCTTCGTATCGGAGGAAAAGGGAGTGGCTACGGCAAAGGAGGCTCTGGACGGAGCCATGGATATTCTGGCGGAGCGGATTTCAGAGACGGCCGAGTACAGGACCTACATCAGAAAAATAACCATGGAGGAGGGAATGCTCACCTCCTCTGCCAGGAACGAGAAGGAAACTTCCGTCTACGAGATGTACTATCAGTTTTCCGAGCCGGTTAAAAAGGCAGCAGGGCACAGGATTCTGGCGCTGAACCGCGGGGAAAAAGAAAAGTTTCTGAATGTGAAGATAGAGGCGCCGGAGGAGAAGATTCTCCGCTATCTGGAAAAGCAGATCATAAAAAAGGACAACCGGAACACGGCGCCCGTTCTGCAGGCTGTCCTGGAGGACAGCTACAGAAGGCTGATCGGGCCGGCCATTGAGAGGGAGATCCGCGCAGGGCTCACAGAGAAGGCGGAGGCAGGGGCCATCCGCGTATTCGGAAAAAATCTGAAACAGCTTCTCATGCAGCCGCCTGTGGCAGACCGGGTGGTGCTCGGGTGGGATCCGGCCTTTAGGACCGGCTGCAAGCTGGCCGTGGTAGACGGCCTTGGAAAGGTGCTGGATACAGTGGTGATCTTTCCCACCGCTCCCCAGAATAAGGTGGAGGAGTCAAAGCAGATCCTAAAGAACCTGATTCGAAAATATGGAATCTCTCTGATTTCTCTGGGAAACGGGACGGCATCCCGGGAATCGGAACAGGTGATCGTGGAGCTGTTAAAGGAGATCCCGGAGAAGGTGCAGTATGTGATCGTCAATGAGGCTGGCGCCTCTGTCTACTCTGCCAGCCGTCTGGCCACAGAAGAATTTCCCAAGTTCGACGTGGGCCAGAGAAGCGCTGTATCCATTGCCAGAAGGCTTCAGGATCCCCTGGCAGAGCTGGTGAAAATTGATCCCAAGTCTATCGGCGTAGGGCAGTATCAGCATGACATGAACCAGAAGAACCTGGGACAGGCGCTGGAGGGCGTTGTGGAGGACTGCGTGAACAGCGTGGGCGTGGATCTGAATACGGCGTCTGCCTCCCTGTTAGAGTACATTTCAGGAATCACAAAGACCGTGGCGAAAAATATTGTGGCCTACCGGGAGGAAAACGGCGGCTTTCATAACAGGAGAGAGCTTTTGAAGGTTCCGAAGCTGGGCCCCAAGGCCTTTGAGCAGTGCGCGGGCTTTCTGAGAATCCGGGGAGGAGAGAATCCTCTCGACGCTACCAGCGTCCACCCGGAAAGCTACGGAGCCGCAGAGGCGCTTCTCTCCCGCCTGGGCTACCAGATGAAGGAACTTTCGGAATCCGGACTCCAGGGAATCGGAAGGAAGATTGGGGATTACGGCAGACTGTCACAGGAGCTGTCCATCGGCGAGCTCACTCTCAGGGATATGGTGAAGGAGCTGGAGAAGCCGGCCAGGGATCCCAGAGATGAGATGCCAAAGCCGATCCTCAGGACAGATGTGCTGGATATAAAGGATCTGAAGCCGGGAATGATCCTCAAGGGAACGGTGAGAAACGTCATTGACTTCGGCGTCTTTGTGGATATCGGAGTCCACCAGGACGGTCTGGTCCATATCTCACAGATGACAGACCGCTATATTAAGCATCCTCTTGAGGTGGTAAGTGTCGGCGACATCGTGGAGGTGAAGGTGCTGGATGTGAATCTGGAAAAGAAGCGGATCGGGCTTACCATGAAACTGTAGGGAAATATAGAGAAACATCAGAGAAACTGTAGAACAGGAAGGATGAGGGCATCCCGGAGATCGTGAAAGACTTGCGGGATGCCCCTTTTTTACGGGACAGAGATGCCGCCTGCTTTTTTGCCGGCCGGTTCTTTTTGTAACTGCTGGGGTTTCTGAGAAAGGCAGGAAATAATTTTGTCAGGTATATTGACACAGTGTCAGAACAGTGCTATATTACAGATAATGACACAGTGTCAGAACAGAGAGGGATAACCGGAACGGACTCTCACGCCGGACGGCATCTGCCGCGGGCAGAAGTGACTGTGCCATGGCCTGATATCTGCCGGGCCATGGAGTTTCAGCGAAATGCCGGCATTCTGAAAACAGTGCAGTATAAGGGTGAAAACAGCAGGAGGGATGATTATGGGATCAAAGGTCTATTTTACGCGGGAGATTACACCCCAGGCAGTGGTGAGACTTTACCATGAGCTGGGAATCGAGCTGCCCGGCAGGGTAGCTGTCAAGGTTCATTCCGGGGAAAAGGGAAATCAGAATTTTCTGCATCCGGAGTTCTGGAAGCCTATGGTGGAGGAAGTACACGGCACGATCGTGGAGTGCAATACTGCTTATGGAGATGCCACAGCGGGGGTGCGGGATCACACAGAATCCCACTTAAAACTGATGGATGAGCACGGCTGGACGAAATACTTCCCGGTGGATCTGATGGATGCTGAGGGGCCGGATGTGGTCTGGCCTGTTCTGAACGGCAGGGTGCTGAAGGAGAACCGCCTGGGCAGGCACATAGAAAATTATGATTCCATGCTGGTGCTGGCTCACTTTAAGGGGCATCCAGCCGGCGGTTACGGCGGTGCACTCAAGCAGCTTGCCATCGGCTGTGCCTCCCGTGCCGGAAAAGCGCTGATCCACTCCGGAGGCAGAACCGATGACCGTTTTGAGACCTGGAAGCTGCATGCAGACAACACGGTCTTTCCCGAGGCCATGGCCGACGCCGCATCCAGTGTGACCGCTCACTTTAAAGGAAAAATCGCATTTATCAATGTGATGAAAAATCTCTCAGTGGACTGTGACTGCTGTGCCGTGGCCGAGGATCCCTGCATGAGGGATATAGGTATCCTGGCATCCCTGGATCCGGTGGCCATCGACCAGGCATGTATTGACCTGGTTTCAGGCTCTGACGATCCGGGCAGGGAACACTTTATGGAGCGGGTGAACAGCAGAAACGGCATCCACACCATAGAGGCTGCCGCTGCTCTGGGAATGGGACAGCGGGAATATGAACTGATTGAGCGATAAATAAAGGAGGAATGGATGATGAGTAAAACCTTGATTGCCTATTTTTCAGCCAGCGGAGTGACAGCACAGGCGGCAAAGGAGATGGCAGATGCCGTGGGAGCCGATCTGTATGAGATACGGCCAGAGCAGCCCTACACCTCCGCTGATCTGGACTGGATGGACAAAAACAGCCGCAGTACCCTGGAGATGAACGACCTTGCTTCCCGCCCGGCTATCGCAGAGCCGGTACAGGATATGGGGCAGTACGACACGGTTCTGGTGGGCTTCCCGATCTGGTGGTATGTGGAACCGCGGATTGTGGATACGTTCCTGGAGAGCTATGATTTTTCCGGAAAGACGATGATCGCCTTTGCCACCTCCGGCGGCAGCGGCATCGGAAAGGCGGAGAAGAGCATGCAGGCCCACTGCCCCAAGGCAAACTGGAAGAGCGGGCAGCTTCTGAACGGCTCCGGCGCCGGGGACTGGGCGAAACGTATTCTGAAAGGATGAAAAGACAGCTTTGCAGCATCATCTGCTTTTGACGGAGCTGTGGGGCCCTGATTTGACCGGTGCCGAAAAATGCCCATACGATTGTCAGAAACGGCCTGCTGTCCCTGTGTGCAGGGAAGCAGGCCGGGAAAGAGGAAACAGTTATGCCAAAAGGTTCAGAAGAGCTGACGAATGCAAGAAAAGAAGAAATCATTAATGCCTGCGCCCTGCTGTACGAGACTATGGGGTTTAAGGACATTACGATCCGCGATATCGGGGCCAGGACCTCGTTTACACGCACTTCGATTTATAACTATTTTCAGACGAAGGAAGAGATTTTCCTGGCCCTCCTTCAGCGGGAGTACGAGGCGTGGATCGAGGATGTGGAGAGGATCCGGGAACAGAATGAGTCCCTGCCGCCGGAGGAGTTTGCAGATAAGCTGGCCCATACTCTGGAAAAGAGAGGCTGTATGCTGAGGCTGATCAGCATGAATCTCTATGATATGGAGGCAAACAGCCGCCTGGAAAATCTTGCAGCTTTCAAGCAGGTGTATGGACATGCACTGGGGGCAGTCACCGGCTGTCTGGAAAAATTCTTCCCCTCCATGACAGAGGAGGATAAGGAAGGGTTTCTCTGCGCCTTTTTCCCATTTCTGTTCGGCGTTTACCCATACACCTCACACACGGACAAACAGAAGGCGGCCATGGAGCTGGCCCATGTGAACTATACAGAACGCTCTGTATATGAACTCACAAAGCCCTTTATCACAAAAATACTGAGCTCTCTGTGAAAAGGGCCTGTGAATCGGAACAGCATATCAGTCAGAATGGGGCGGCCTCAGGGCCGCTCTTTTGTATTCTGCTCCCTAAGATACCTGCCTGCATCCTTTAAGAAGCTGGCAGCAATCAGGACGATCACGAAAGCCAGCGGAAAGGCCGCGATAATGGACACCGTCTGAAGGTTTGCCATGGAGCTGTCTGAAAACACCAGGGCGATGGGAAGCAGGATCAGCATCAGGGACCAGAATACCTTGACTCCCATGTGAGGCTCATGGCTGTCGGGAAGCTCTTTGTAGGAGTAGGAGGCAGCCACCAGGGCAATGGCGTCAAAGCTGGTAGCGTAGAAGGCGATCATGGCCAGCAGCAGGACCACTAAAACGAGGGAGGCCAGGGGAAGGGTCTGGAGGATGGCTATAATGGTGCTGTACAGATCCTGTGCTGCCCCGTAGATGGCCATCACGTCAAGGCGTCCTGATACCTGGAGTCCCAGGCTGTAGTTTCCAAGGACAATAAAGCTGGTAAAGGTCCCGCCAAGGCCGAAGAGATAGCCTCCCAGAATCGTCTGCTTTACCGTGCGCCCCCTGGAGATGCTTCCTATAAAGAAGGGGGACGCCACAGACCAGACCATCCAGTAGGCCCAGTAGAAGATCGTCCAGGTCTGGGGGAAGGAGGTGGTTCTCGCAGGATCCGTGTATGTGGCGAGAGTTAAAAAGTTCTGGGCAAGATTTCCCAGGGCAGAAAACCCGGTTTCTACAATGTACCTTGTCTCCCCTCCGGCCAGAAACACATAGGCCAGAAGGATGAAGAACAGGTAGACGCAGGAGGAGGCCAGCTTTGCCACTCCCTTCATTCCGCGGACCACGGAGAAGGTGTAGACTGCGCAGGTGGCTGCAAGGATGAGGATGGTGAGCCATTTGGAGCAGGCAATGCCGAAGGGCCCGGGGGCCGCAAGCCAGCCGGAGGCGTCAAGACCCAGCAGGCTGGCCAGAGCCTGTCCCATCAGCGGGGTGGCCAGGCTGAAGGTGGTGGCAGTCCCCGCCAGAAGGGCAAAGACAGCCAAAAGATCGATGAGCTTTCCGGGAGCTTTGTCCACCAGGGAGCCGAGAATGGGCCGGCAGGCCTCAGAATATTTCTGTTTTCTGCAGTTTCTCACATGGAGCATGAAGCCGAAGGATACGGCCAGAACCAGGTAGAAGCTCCAGGGGATCGGACCCCAGTGAAATAGAGGGTAGACGCTTGACCAGTCCTGGATAGAGCCCATTTCTGCAAGATGCGGATCATTGGCATACAGAATCCACTCACACAGAGAGTAGAAGAGGATATCGGCAGCCAGGCCGGAGGTGAACATCATGGAACCCCAAACAAAGGCAGGATACTGAGGCTTTTCGCCCGGTTTCCCCAGACGGATGGAACCGTAGGGCGAGAAGGCCAGATAGATAGACAGCAGAAAAAAGCCAAGTCCCACAGCCAGATACCAGACGCCGAACTGATCGCCCAGGAAGGCCCTGACAGAATCCAGCGTCTGTCTGGAGCTTTCCGGTGCGGCGAAAAAGCAGCCGCACAAAAGCAGGATAACGGCGAAGGGGAGGGCGATGGGAATCCAGTCGAGCTGAGATTTAAGGGGCGCCCCGCTGTTTTTGGAAATACGGTTCATATGATACCTCCTTGCGAGCAGAACACGGTCAGCGGGAGCAATCATTGATCCTCTGATAATGTTCATTTATTTGAAAAATAATTAGATATTGAACATTATAGCAGGGCAGGGGCAGAAATGCAAGAGAAGAAATGAATGGAAATGAGGAAAAGCGAGCAGGAGTGGGCTGAAAGCGGGAAGAAACGAAAACGTCCCGGAAAAAGCAGTACAAAAACGGCGCCGGAAAGCAGGCAGGAGGCTTTCCGGCGCCGTTTTCTGCCGGGGAGGAGGTCCCGGGCTTACATTACATTCTGAGGTTTTCCGTCTATCCAGGCCGTAATATTGTCAAAGACAATGGCGGCGCGCTTGATGAGAGCCTCTTTCGTGGCAAAGGCAACGTGAGGCGTGGCGATCACATGCTTTGCATTTAAGAGGGGGTGCTCCTTCCTGATGGGCGGCTCTGTCTCAAATACGTCAATGGCTGCGCCGGCGATGCGCTCCTCATTCAGCGCCTCGGCAAGGGCTTCGCTGTCCACCACCGGGCCCCGGGAGGTATTGATGAGAACGGCGCTTCGCTTCATGAGAGCCAGCTGTTCCCGCCCGATGAGACCTCTCGTGGAATCATTTAACGGCGTGTGGAGGGAGACGATGTCGCACTGGGAGAGCAGAGAGTCAAGATCCGTGTATGTAATTCCGGGAATATCCTTCTCTGTCCGACTGTAGGCCAGAACCTCACAGCCGAAGGCCTGGGCGATGGCGGCCACCCGAAGGCCGATGGCGCCTGTTCCGATCACGCCGAACTTCTTGCCCTCCAGCTCAAAGCCGATGAGACCGTCCTTAGTCCCCTCGCGCCGCACAGCCTCGTCGCAGGCGGGAATGTTCCTATATAAAGAGATCAGCATTCCGAAAACCAGATCCGCCACGGCGGCAGTGGAGTAGCCGGCGCAGTTGCTCACCAGGACGCCGTTTTTTCTGCAGGCATCCATGGCAATATGGTCAATGCCTGTGAAGGCCACGGAGAGCATTTTCAGGTTTTTGCAGCCGTCGATGACCTGGGCGTTTAACGGCAGGTTGGAAACGGCGATGATGTCCGCATCCTTTCCCCTCTCGATCAGGGCTTCGGTGTCTGTGACGCGGGTGTCGTAGCAGACAATCTCTACAGACTCCGGAAGCCTCCCGGCAGCCATGGAAAGCAGTTTTTCCTTTTCCACCCCAAGCGGTTCAATGATAACAAGTTTCATGGATCTAACCTTCCTTTCTTCAAACAGCGGCACTTCTTCTGGCAGAAAAGCCGCGGCTGTGATATAGAATAGTCTAGCATAAATTTTTCTATTGTAAAGTGAATAGAAAAAGGTGACACATGAACAAATATGGCACACAAAAAAAGAAAAATATTGATGAAAAAAAAGACTAACTATTAAAAGTCAAGTCTAAAATGAAGATTTTTGAATGAATTGCGGGAA
>NZ_QUJI01000026.1:0-40799 GCF_003480545.1 Clostridium sp. AM29-11AC | reverse complement strand
TAGCATACAGACCTTGGAGAGGGTCTATAAACACTACTACTATATAATACGAGGAAAAAGGGGGAGTCCGGCAGGCGTTCAGCCTGCCGGGATATGAAAAAGAATTAAGTAGCAAGCAGTGTTTCTTGTCTTGCTGACTGTATCATACCAATCAGGTGTGAAGGAATTGTGGTGAAAATGTGAAAAAAGTGTGTTTCCGTGAGCAAAGAAGATAAAGGGCAGCAGAGGGAGGAAAAGAAACAAGAGGGGCTTCAGCCACAAGAAAATCATAAGAAAATCTTTAACAAATACTCCCATTTGTGCCACAGGCCGCAGGTTGACCGGACTGTAAAATGATGCTATAATCTATGAAGCCGCAGCAGGCCCAGACTACTGCACAGGAAGACGACGGCATTTCCAGGAATTCCCGGGAGATGCAGGCCCGGTAGCGGGACTGCTATATTGCGGAAAACAGGATTACAGAGAGAATAAATGAAGCATTGGCACATGGATTCTGGCTGTATGGTAATAGAGCCGGTAGGCGGGCAGGGAAGCTGTCAGCCTAGGAGTTCTGCGGTTTTTAACTTGCAGAATGGCGGAGCATACCCAAAAAACAGCAAAATCAGTGCTTCTGGACAGGAGGAAGCCCGTAGGTGTGGTATGTAGTACAGGTATACGGTGGGAGGGAAGAAAATACGGCAGAGCTGATAAAACAATGGATTCCCAGACAATTTCTCACAGATTGTTTTATACCGGTCCGGGAAAGAGAACGGAAGTTTCACGGAAAATGGAATTTCGTCCGTGAGGTTCTCTTTCCCGGCTATATTTTTGTAGAAAGCAGCCAGCCGGAAAAATTATTTGAAGAATTAAAACGCGTTCCGAAACTGACAAGGCTTCTGGGAGGGGACGGAGGAGATGAACCCTGCTTTATCCCGCTTGAAAAGACAGAGGCCAGGGAGATCTTAAAACTGGGGGATGAAAACCACGTAACAGGAATTTCAAAAATCAGGATATCTCCAAAAACAGCGAAACAGGACGGAAAGCCCGGTGAAGATGGAGAGGGCAGAAAAGCGGAAAACAGGGTTGAGGTACTCAGCGGGCCTTTAAAAGGAAAGGAGGGCAGGATTGCGAGAGTAAACCTGCATCGGAGAGAAGCCGTAATCAGGATAGATTTTATGGGAAGGGAAACGGAAATTTTTCTTGGAATTGAAACGATAGGGGACAAATCCCCACAGAAAGAATTGAAAAAATAAATAGTCAGAAATGAAAACAGATTGTTAGGAATGGTAAAAGAGGAGAAAAGGGCAGGAAAAATGAATCGCAGACAATTTTATATGAAATGGAAACGGCTGTCAGATACAGTTCTGGCGGCGTTGGGGCTGATTATATTATCGCCCCTTTTTTTGTTGCTGATTATTCTGATCAAGCTCGACTCAAGAGGGCCGGTATTTTTCCGGCAGAGGAGGGTGGGGATTCACAGGAAATATTTTGAAATCCTGAAATTCCGAACCATGAGGATCGACACGCCCAAGGATACGCCGACGCATCTGCTTGAAAATCCGGAGCAGTATATAACGCGGATGGGAAAATTCCTCAGGAAAACCTCCCTCGACGAGCTTCCGCAGCTAATTAATATCCTGAAGGGGGATATGAGCATCGTAGGGCCGAGGCCGGCGCTGTGGAACCAGGAGGATCTGCTTAAGGCGCGGGAACGGTACGGCGCAAATGACGTGATGCCTGGACTGACCGGCTGGGCGCAGATCAACGGCAGGGACGAGCTGGAAATCCCGGTAAAGGCAAGACTTGACGGAGAATATGTAAAGCATATGGGAATCAGGATGGACTGTGTGTGCTTCCTCAGAACGATTGCCTCAGTGCTTAAAAGTGACGGGGTGGTAGAAGGGGGAACGGGGAAGAAGAAAAGAGAAGGATTAAAATACAGGGAGGAAGAGAAAAACGAAAAAAGAACGGAAAGCAGGGGAAAGGTAGAGGAAAAAATCAGAAAAGGAATGGAAAGTCCAGACAGCGAAGCGGGAAAAAACAAAGAGGAGAAAACGAGAAAATCAGGGTGCAGTTATCCGGCGGGAGAAGGAGGGCAGGGGCAGAAAACAGAAAAAAAGAAAATTTTGATTACGGGGGAGGGATCCTTTATAGGAAGCTCTGTGGAAGGGTATTTAAAACGTAACTGTTTTGAGGAAAAATACCAGGTAGATACAATAGATATGAGGGGAAATGGATGGAGAAGCTATGATTTTACAGGTTATGACACTGTATTTCACGTAGCTGGAATTGCCCATGCGGATGTAGGAAAGGTAACTGAGGAGGGAAAGAAGCTGTACTATCAGGTGAACTGCGATCTGGCGGAGGAAGCTGCCAGGAAGGCGAAGGATGCCGGGGTCGGGCAGTTTATTTTCATGAGTTCTATGATTGTTTATGAAGGCTGCAAGACGAAACTTATTACAGCTCGGACAAAGCCCAGGCCGGCAAATTTTTATGGGGATAGTAAATGGCAGGCAGAACAAAGACTGTGGCGTCTGTCAGAGCCGGACGGGAGTTTTAAAGTAGCCGTACTGCGGCCTCCTATGATTTACGGGCCGGGAAGCAAGGGAAATTATCCTGTGCTTGCCAGGATTGCAGGCGCGCTGCCTCTGTTTCCATCTGTGAAAAATAAAAGATCTATGCTTTATATTGATAATCTGTGCCAGTTCGTGAAGCTGCTCATTGATAACAGGGAATCGGGGGTATTTTTTCCGCAGAACAGTGAATACAGCAGTACGTCAGAGCTGGTTCGGATAATAGCCAGAGCCAGAAATCACAGAATCTTTTTAGTCCCTTTTTGCGGGCCTGCCGTAACTATTTTAAGAAAATTTCCTGGAAAGGCCGGAAAGCTTGCGGAGAAGGCTTTTGGGGATCTGGCATACGATATGGAAATGAGTGAATATAAGGAAAATTATAGAATTTATAGTCTTAAGGAATCAGTCTGGCTGACCGAAAGGAGCTAAGAAAGTCGGGAACCTGATTATAGCAGATAAAAAGACAAATGAATAAAAGGGGAAGACAGTGAAGAAAAAACATATTTTAGTTATTAGCCAGTATTTTTATCCAGAAACCTTTCGGATTAACGATATTTGTACAGAATGGGTAAAACGGGGCTATAAAGTAACGGCAGTGACGGGAATACCTAATTATCCTCAGGGAAAGTTTTACGACGGCTATGGTTTTTTCAGAAAGAGGACAGAGCATTGGAACGGCATTTCGATAATAAGGCTTCCGCTGATTCCCAGAGGGAAAAATTCCCTGGGACTGGCAGCAAACTATCTTTCCTTTGTGGCCTCAGGATATATTTGGAAGCTGTTTACCAGGCTTAAGGCCGATATGGTGTTTATTTTTGAAGTATCTCCGATGACGCAGGCGCTTCCCGGGATCTGGTATGCAAAGAAACACGGAGTCCCCTGCGCCATCTATGTGCAGGATCTTTGGCCGGAGAATGTGGAAATTGTTGCCGGAATAAATAATCCTGCGGTAATTCGCCCTATTGAGAGAATGGTGGATTACATTTATCGGAGTTGCGATCATATTTTCGCCACATCGCCAAGTTTTATGAGGGAGATTCAGAAGCGGTGCAGGGAAAGGAAGAAGGTAAGCTATCTTCCGCAGTATGCAGAGGACTTTTATCAGCCGGTGGAAAGAGAAAACGCTGTTAAGCTGTGCAGGGTTTTGCAGCTTGCCGCGGATCGCCGCTTTAAGATTGTTTTCACCGGCAATATAGGAAAGGCCCAGGGACTTGGCATCCTTCCTGGGGCAGCGGCAAGGCTTAAGAAAAGCTGCAGCGGCAGCCTGCTGTTCGTCATAGTAGGAGACGGCAGGTGCAGGGAGGAGTTCCTTCAGCAGATCAGGCGGATGCAGGCAGAGGATATGTTCCTTATGATCGACAGGCAGCCTGCTGAAGAGATTCCGGCGATTCTCGGCTGCTGCGATGCTGCGTTTATTTCCTTTATGGATAACAGGCTGTTTGCCGGAACCATACCGGCAAAGCTGCAGTCTTATATGGCCTGCCGGATGCCTGTACTGGCCTCGGCGTCAGGAGAAACAGAGAGGATCGTGCGGGAGGCAGAGTGCGGGATAACAGCGGATATTGGAAGCGAGGAAGACTTGTGCAGGGCTGTTGAGAAGATGATGTCCCTTGACAGGAAAAAGCTTTTAGAGATGGGCTTAAATGGCCGACGTTATTATGAACAGAATTTTGATAAGGGAAAAATACTGGATCAGATAGACTTGATGCTCTGGTAGGTGAAAAAAATGAGGAGAAAAGAGATGGTTCGTCAATTTCAGAGATGTACAAAGTGCGTGATGGATACCTCTGATTCAAAAATCAGATTTGATGAGAATGGGGTATGCGATCACTGCAGGAATTTTGAAAAAAATATCAAACCTTATTGGAAACCGGCGGAAAACAGGTTTGAAGAGCTGGAGGCTGTCGCAGCCAAGATAAGGAAGGCGGGAGAGGGAAAAGAGTATGACTGTATTCTGGGATTGAGCGGAGGGGCGGACAGTTCCTATATGGCATATATTGCAAAAGAAATTATGCATTTAAGACCCTTGGCATTTGTTGTTGACACAGGGTGGAATTTAAATGTAGCGGTAGAAAATATTGAAAAAATTGTTAAAGGCCTTAACCTGGATATGTATACAGAGGTGATAAACTGGAAGGAAATGGCGGATTTTCAGCTTGCTATGTTTAAATCCCAGATTTCTTCGCAGGATGCACCGCAGGATCATGCAATTTTCGCGGCTCTGTATAATTATGCAGCCAAGCACCATATAAAATACGTTTTAACAGGGTCGAACAATTCAACAGAGTTTATCAGGCCGCCGGTTGAGTGGATTTATATGAATGACCTGACCCTGTACAAAGATATTCATAAAAAATTCGGAAAACGTGAACTGAAAACATATCCAACCTGCGGTATTTTAAAATATCGATTGTATTATAAATATGTTCTGGGTCTTAAAAGGTTTTATCCTTTGGATTACGTAGTATATAACAAGGCAGAGGCGGAACGCTTCCTTCATGAAAAATACGGATGGACAAAATATGAAAACAAGCATTATGAAAATGTATTTACACGTTTTTTTGAAGGATATTATCTGCCGCATAAATTTGGGTTTGACACGAGAAAAAATGTATATTCCACACAGATCCTTGCCGGAACGATGACAAGAGAGGAAGCACTCAGAGCCCTTGAAGCAAACCCGTATGATCCGGATTTGATGGAGCAGGATAAAGAATACATAGCAAAAAAGCTGGGAATTACAGCCGGAGAGTTTGAAGAGATTATTGAGGGTGATAATAAAACTCCTATGGATTATAAAAACAGCTTCTGGATGATTAAGCTGGGTGTCTGCATCTGTAAAATTTTGGGAATTGAAAACAGGAATATAAGGTAGGTAACATATGATCGCAATTATAGATTACGGGCTGGGCAACCTCGGCTCTATTGCCAATATGCTCAGGACAATCGGGGAAAAATCGGTGATAACAAGCAAAGCGGAAGTAATACGGCAGGCGGATAAGCTGATTCTTCCGGGAGTCGGTGCGTTTGACGCGGGAATGTCGGAACTGGAAAAAAGAGGCCTGGTTCCTGTTGTTAAAAAGGAAGCGGCCTCCGGAAAACCGATTCTGGGGATCTGCCTTGGAATGCAGCTTCTGGGAAGAGGAAGCGAGGAGGGGGAAAAAGCAGGAATGAATCTGATCCCCTTTGATAATATACGTTTCCGTTTTGATGAAATAAAAGAAGACATGAGAAAGCAGCTTAAGATTCCTCATATGGGCTGGGATATTGTGGAGTTTAAGCAGAAAAATCCTCTTCTTAATGGGATTGTGGGAATGCAGAGGTATTATTTTGTGCATTCCTATCATGCCGTGTGCGATAGGGAGGAAAATGTACTTATGACTTGCGACTACGGTTATCAGTTTGCGGCGGCAGTGTGCAAAGAAAACATTTACGGAGTTCAGTTTCACCCAGAGAAAAGTCACGATTTTGGAATGAAGCTTTTTGAAAATTTTGTGAGGAGGTGCTAGGAATGTTTACAAGGCCAAGAATAATCCCGGTGCTTCTGATTGACGACAGAGATTTGATTAAAACTGTGAAATTTGGTTCGCCTACATATCTGGGAGATCCTGTTAATGCTGTCAGAATTTTCAACAGAAAAGGAATAGATGAACTTTCTGTTCTGGACATATCGGCATCACGGCGAGGTTCCGAACCGGATTTTGAACTTTTGGAGGATATTGCCAGCCAGGCATTTATGCCCCTCAGCTATGGGGGAGGAATTAAGACGCTCGAACATGTAAAAAGGCTCCTTTTTATTGGATATGAAAAGGTGGTTATCAATACAGAACTGGTGAAGAATCCAAATCTTATAGAGAAGGCGGTAAAATTAGCTGGAAGCCAGAGCGTTGTAGCGTCTATTGATGCAAAAAAGACAGAAAACGGATATTGTTGCGTCATTGAGGACGGCAGAACAATAGTAGAAAGCTCTCCCGCAGAGCTGGCAAAAAGGGCAGAATCCCTGGGAGCCGGAGAAATATTACTTAATTCTGTAGATTGTGATGGAACGATGAAAGGATATGATATTAAGTTAGTCAGATCCGTAACGGATGCGGTGTCCATTCCCGTGACGGCCTGCGGAGGAGCTGGAAATATAGGAGATCTTAAAAAGGTAATCCATGAAGGACAGGCCCATGCAGCCGCAGGAGGGAGTATGTTTGTATACTATGGAAGATTAAAGGCTGTACTGATAACGGCCCCCAGTGAGGAAGAACTTGTAAAAGCAGGGATATACAGTCAGTGAAGACGGAAGGACCAATAAGAAAGCAGAAAGAGGAAAGAATGGATCAGTTTATTCATTATTATAAAAAAATAATATTAAGGGTATTATTAATGCCGCTAAGGATTATGCCCATAAAACAGAACCGTGTGTTTATGCACAATGATTTGGCATACAACTATTCATGTAATCCCAAATATGTTACAGAATATCTGCTGAAAAAGTACCCAGCTCAGTTTGAAATTATTATTTCCACAAAATATCCGGACAGATATAAATATCTGAACAGCAAGGGAAGAAAAGTGGTAAAGTTTAATTCATTTCTGTATTTTTTTTATGCTATGACTTCAAAAGTATTTTTAACTAACAGCGGAGGCTTTTCTTACATACCTATGCGAAAAAGCCAGATAGTGATTAATACGCATCACGGAGGAGGAGCGTATAAAAAAATAGGAAGATACGTATATGGAGATACGCCCATTTTCCGCAAAGATCTGCTGCTGTCAGCAAATCTGACAACCGTGTTTCTCTCTACCTGCCGCAGGTTTACAGAGGTTGTTTCAGACTCTCTTTTAGTGCCGAAGGAAAAGTTCTGGGAAATCGGAATGCCGAGAAATGATATTTTAATTCAGAGAAATGAAGAGGAATATAGACGAGTAAGAGAAAAAATAGGCCTGAAAGAGGGCGAATATCTTGTGCTGTATGCGCCTACTTATAGAAAAACAGATGATAATTATTTTAAAGATTCCATTTCTATCTGCTACGGAATTGATTGCAACCGGGTCTGCGCCGATTTGTCAAAACGGTTTGGAGGGAAATGGGTGTTTGGCTTCCGCTTCCATCCCTGCGTAACAAACCGGGATCAGTTTCCGGAAGGAAATATAATTGATTTGTCAGATTATGAAGAAATGCAGGAGCTTTTACTTGCAGCAGATGTAATGATAAATGATTTCTCGTCTTCCATGTGGGATTATATGCTGACAGGCCGTCCAAGCTTTATGTTTGCCGTTGATATGGAACATTATATTGCAACTACGGATGTGGAAACTCCGGTTTCTGAATGGCCATTTCCAAAATCGACAAATAATGACGAACTGGAACACTCTATTTTAAATTTCGATGAGGAAAAATACAAGAAAGACTGTGAGGAACATTACAGAGCGCTTGGAGGATGCGAAAGCGGGAGAGCAACAGAAATGGTTGGAGATTATATATATAAAACATGCTTTAAAGCTGGGGCGGGGGAAACAAGATGAATATAGCAGTTATATTTGCCGGAGGAGTTGGAAGCCGGATGCACAGCAAAGAAATGCCAAAGCAGTTTCTGAATCTTCACGGTAAGCCGATTATTATTCATACTTTGGACGTATTTGAAGACAGCGCCGATATAGATGCGATTGTCATAGCCTGTGTGGAAGCCGGGATTCCCCATCTTGAAAAGCTGGTTTATCAGTACAGGCTGGATAAGGTTAAGAAAATCGTCCCAGGAGGAAAAACCGGGCAGATGTCCATTTACAGAGGACTCCGGGCGGCCGAAGAGATCGCAGGGGAAAAAGAGAGCATTGTTTTGATTCATGATGGAGTAAGGCCCCTGATTAATGCAGAGGTGATTAAGAAAAATCTGGAGAGCGTAATAAAATACGGTTCAGCTATAACAACCAGTGTTGTAAAAGAAACGGTTTTGGTAGTAAAAGAGAGCGGAAGAATTGATTATGTCCCTGACAGAAGCCACTCAAGAATAGCGAAAGCGCCCCAAAGCTTCTGGCTTTCTGACATTATGGAAGTACATAAAAAGGCTCTGTCTGAGGGAAAAACAGATTTTATTGATTCCTGTACAATGATGCAGCATTACGGACATCTGCTACATTTGGTGGACGGGCCTTATGAAAATATAAAAATTACAACTCCTGATGATTTTTATACAATGCGGGCTCTGCTGGATGCGAAGGAAAACGCACAGATATATGGATATGAGGGATAGTACAGTACGGTTTGATAATCGCAGAACAGAATAATGCGTAAAATAACAGTGAAATAAGAGGCTAAAAATGAAGAAACCATGGATTCCGATGGAGCTGTTAAAAGAAAGCAGCATATTTATTACAGGGGCTTCCGGGCTTATCGGCTCAGTTATGGCAGAGTATCTGTTGAAAATAAACGAAAGCTGCCGTCTTGACCTGCATTTGCTCCTGCTTGTCAGAAATAAGAATAAACTGCCCTTAGAAATTCTGAGGGAGGAAGAAAAAGGAACAATAGAAATTATAGAAGGCGATGTATGCAAGATCCCTGAAATAAAAGGAGCAATAGATTATATTGTTCATGGGGCGAGCATTACTGAGAGCCGCATGATGGTGGAAAAGCCGGTGGAGGTAATCAGGACAAATCTGGAGGGAACGCTTAACTGCCTTGAGCTTGCCAGAAAAAAGAATATAAAGTCAATGATATATTTATCTACCATGGAAGTATATGGCTTCACAGAAGAAGAAATGCTTCTGACGGAAGAAAAGGTTCAGTATCTTAATCCTCTTGTGCTCAGAAGCAGTTATCCGGAGAGCAAGAGAATGGCGGAAAACCTGTGCGTATCATACGCAAAAGAATATGGAGTGCCTGCCAGAATTATTCGTTTGGCCCAGACCTTCGGACATGGGGTGAAGGAAAACGATACAAGAGTTTTTGCGGAATTTGCAAGGTGCGCAAAAAAAGAAAAGGATATCTGCCTGAAGACGGATGGTATGAGCAAAAGAATGTATTTAGATACCGGTGATGCGGCCAGGGCTGTTCTTACAGTCCTTTTAAAAGGGAAAGCCGGGGAAGCGTACAATGCAGGAAATAAAGAAACATACTGTTCAGTTCGGGAAATGGCGGAAATGGTCGCCTCTAAGATTGCTGATGGAAAAATTTCTGTTCAGTTTGCTTCGGATGAAAACAGCCGGAAGCAATTTTCTCCGCCCCATCGTCTGCTTTTAGACGTATCCAGGCTTGAGGCGCTAGGATGGGAGGCGACGGCAGGGCTAAAGGAAATGTATCTTGAGATGATGGAAGACTGGAAGGGAAAGAAATAAACGTAAAAAATGGACAGAAAAAAGAATTGCTTTAATTTAATCAGACTCTTAGCGGCGATTGAGGTATTTATTGGACATGCTTCAGAACATTTTGAGATTCCTCTTCCCCCGATGTTATATGAAATATGGTATGCCTTCAGAGGAGTTCCGATTTTCTTTATTTTAAGCGGCTTTCTGATCTGGAATTCATTGCTGAAAGAAGAAAATTTTAAAATTTATTGTAGAAAACGGGTAGCCAGATTATATCCGGAATTATGGGCAGGAGTATTGATAAATGCGGCGGTAATGCTGGCTGTATATGGGAAAGAAATAATGATAGTCCCATTTATAGCTTTTACTTTTGCACAGGCAACAGTATTCCAATTTTGGACTCCAGACTGCCTCAGGGGATATGGAGTGGGGACTCCTAACGGAGCTTTATGGACGATAGGAGTAATGGTGCAGTCCTATTGCATGATTTTTGCTCTGAATAAATGGCTGAGAGGAAGAAAGAGCAGAATGAAATTTTTAATAGCCCTGCTTTTTGCCGGTATGGCATTAAATATCATAACGCCAGGAATGAAAGGCTTTTTCCCGGATATTGCGTATAAATTATGGTCTCAGACGTTTTTTCCATACATTTGGCTGTTTATTCTCGGCGCGGTGATTTGCGAATGCTTTGACGGAATAATTAATTTCCTGATGAAATACTGGCCTGTGTTTTTGGCTGCTTCTCTGCTGATTAGCATGCTGCATTTAGAAAACGGAATTGGAATTTACGGGACAGTGGGGAATAGTCTTCTGGGAGCGGCGATTGTTGGGTTTGCATACGCTCTGCCCGATTTTGATATTAAATACGATTTTTCTTACGGGTTTTATATTTACCATATGATAGTCATTAATTTTATGGTGGAGTATGGATGTATAGGGAAAGTGTCTTATTTCCTGATCGCGTTTATAGCGTCCGCTACGCTTGCAGTGATTTCATATTACGTTGCTGGAGAGCTCGGAAGGAAATTAAAAAGGAAAACAATGTAGAGGAGAGAAACTATGAAGGTTGCTTACTGTAGTTTGCTTCTTCCAGAGGAAAAGCATCTGGCTGAGCGTGCCAAAGAACGGTTATCAGGTATTTCGTTACATAAATTTACTCGTGCAGTGATAGAGGGGCTTGATCAGAATCTGGAGGAGCCAGTGACGGTATTTAATATTATTAATACGTTAAATTATCCTAAATTCCCAGATCTAGTCTTTAAAACAGAGCGTTGGCATCACAAGGATAATTCAGATGATTGGCATATAGGATATATAAACTTAATTGCAGTCAAGTATATTACGCAGGCATATAATCTGTACAGAAAATTAGATCAATGGGTAAGGAATTTTAAGGATGAGCCGTGTATTGTGTGCGTTCATCATATTTATTTTCCTAGCATGTACGCTGCTCTTAAATTGAAAAGGAAATATGGAAGAAAGATTCAGCTTTGTCTGATAACAGGGGACATGAATGGAAAATTTGGCCTTGCGTCACAGTATAAAGCAAATTTGAAATCGTTTCTTCTGAAATTTGTAGAAAGAAAAATAGACAGAATGGCAAAGGATTATGACTGTTTTGTTTTTGCTACTAAGAATATGGCAGAGGCATTTGAGGTAGAAAAAAAGCCGTTTACAGTTGTAGAATGTGCGTATATAGCCCCGCCGGATTCGGAGAAAGCCCAGACGAACAGTGAAGATGAAACAAAGAAAATTATTTTTTATGCAGGAGCAATCCGGAGGGAATATGGAATCATTCATCTTCTGAAAGCTTTTGCTATGATTGAAGGCAGCGAGTATCGTCTATGGCTGGCCGGGGACGGAAATGCAGTTCCAGATGTTCAAAGCTTTGCCAAAGAGGATTCCAGAGTTGAGTATCTGGGCTTTTTGACGCCGAAACAGGTAGACGAATGCCAGAGAAAGGCTTCGGTATTAATCAGTCCCCGTGTAGCAGGAAATTATGAATATGTAAAATACAGTTTTCCCAGTAAGACAATGGAGTGTTTGGCTTCAGGAAAACCATATATAGCCCATAAATTGCCGTGTGATCCGTCGGAATATAGCAAGTATATCCAATATGCTGAAAGTGAGTCAGATGAATCATTAAAAAATAAAATTGTAGAGATTTGCAGTCTTTCAGAAAATGAAAGGCAAAGGATAGGAAAAGAAGCAAGAAGGTTTATATTGCAAGAGAAAAATCCAGTTATGATGACAAAACATATTATAACTATGTGGGAAAAAATGTTAAAAATCTATTATGACTAAATATTAAAAATTAATTCATAGGAGCTGGGCGAAAAAGTGAGGCACATCAAGATAAAATTATTGAAAAATATGCCGTTTATGACAGTAATTGCATCTATGCTATATATGATTCTTGCATCAAGATATATTAATTATATTTTTGAGAAACCATATATTATAGACTTAGTTTTAACAGGATTGTTTTATTCGATATTTTTAGGTTTTATTATATGGAATTTTATTGATGATTTTAAGCGTTTTTCTAATCATTCGTATATTTGTGCATATATAGCATTTGTAATATATTATTTGGCAGTTTGCTGCTACAGAGCAATTTTAGGTATGGAAGTAAAGGAAAGTTTGTACTATACAATTATTTTACTGGGTTCGCTTTCTATGTTTCGTGTTTTTGAAAAGAGGGAGGTGGTTATAACTTCAGAAGAAATAAATTCAGGAATACATAAATTTGCATTTATAATAACAGCCTATTGGATTTTATTTATTTTCGTAATTAACAGGTATACATACTATTCACCGATAAATGATAATATTGTAGGAGCGTGTTTTATTCTTACAATTCCAGTTATATTTAGAAATTTATTAGAAGCAAAGAAAAATACCAAAAAAATCAGAGGCTGCAGATGGCTGCTTATAGGTGAAATTGCCTGTGTTATAACAATCGGCTCAAGAACAGCTTTTTATTTGCTCGCCTTTGAGTTAATTATACTATTTCTTCTCAATTTAAAAAAACGTAAATTTATATTAAATTTTATGGCGATTTTTGGCTGTGTACTGTTGATTATTTCTATTTTGTATGTTTTGGATATTGGACAGACAAGATATGCAATATACCGTGAGGTGAAAATAGCAGTTAAGACGGATAGTGAACACTCGGAAAATTATAAACCTAAGGAGGTTGAAGAAGCGTCAATAAGACAGAAGGCAGAAGAACAAATCTTAAGAAGCGATTCAGGAAGAAAAGAGATGATGCAGCAGAGTTTAAAACAAATAAAAGAAAATCCGTTATTCGGGACGGGAGATGTCCTGTATGAATACATTGTAGATGGAACAGGAACTTTTCTGCAATCGGCTCATAACGGAATTTTAGAAACTCTTAATTGCTATGGAATTATAGGTTTTATCCAAGTTCTTATATTATTATACGTAATTGTTTTAAAAAAGATAGTAAAATATAAAGTTTATTTGGATTATCCGGAACTAATAATTTGTATTTTGATCTTTTTGGCTAATGGAATGGTTCAGCCTATATTGTATGACGGATTACTTTTGCCATTAATGTTTATGTTAATAAGAATGTATACAAACAAGGAATCTGTTGAGTATAGATAATGAATAAGGAGAAGATAGATGCAGAATACTCACACACGCAGCACCATCACCCTTCTGAACGCCCTTTCCGCCATTGGCCTTACATTCGTAAACGGGATCCTGGGAATTGTCGTTACGCGTATGGTGATAGGGCAGTATGGCTCTGATTTTAACGGCCTTAATTCAACTGCGAATCAGATTGTGAACGTGCTTCTGGTAATAGAAGGCGGGTTTACGCTGGCTTCAAACGTCGCTCTGTTTTCACCTCTTACCAATAAAGACTACCGAACCGTCAACCGTATTCTGTCTGTTACAAGAAGGAAATTCAAACAGATTGGAATACTTTTTTTGTGCGCGGGTCTGGCAATCTCAGCCGCCTATACCATAGCGGTAAACAGCCACCTTCCGCCGGAACTGATTTTTACAGTTATGCTTATGACTGTAATCCCGTCTGCTTTTAATCTGTATTATGCGACTACATACCGTGTTCTTCTGCAGACGGAACAGAGGGAATACGTTATAAACTTTATTACTATGTTTACCATCGGACTGGGACACGTGGCTAATATTGTTCTGATCCTGTTGGACGGCTCCGTCTGGATGGTGCGGTTTTTAACTATGCTGGCGGCTTTGCTGAACAGTCTTATGATAGCGGGATATGTAAGGAAAACGAGCAGGTTCATAAGCCTTGACGACGGCCGGAACGGGGAGGTTATCAGAGGGACCCGGGACGTATTGATACAGAGAATTACAGGAATGGTCTATAATTCCGCTCCAATTGTTTTTCTTTCGATTTCTCCCAGCGGGGGAACAGTTCTTGCCAGCGTCTATGCGGTTTATAACAACGTGTTTAATATGTTGAAAAGCCTGCTGCGAAGCGTTATAGACGCTCCAAGGCTGGGAATCGGGCAAATGCTGACAGAAGAGAAGAAAGAAAGGGTGTGGGAGGTTTTTGTCCAGTACGAATATGTGGCCTTTCTTTCAATTTTTGTAGCGGTAACTACTGCTTTCGTGCTGATACTGCCTTTTATTTCTATTTATATGGAGGGAGTGGCCGATGCAGATTATTATGACGCAAGGATAGCTGTGCTGATGACGCTGATAGCGGTGTTTGAGATGATCCATATCCCAAGCGGCCACTTGATTAATATGGCAGGAGAATTTAAGGTAAGCAGGAATATCCAGGCGTTTTCCTGCGCAGTGTTGATTGTTTCCATGGCGGCCGGAGGGCTCCTGTGGGGAGTATACGGCCTTCTGGAGGCTGTGCTTTTGGTGGCTGTACTTCTGGCGGTTCTGGAAATGGGCTATGTCCATACAAAATATTTTCCCGGGCATATAAAGGATCTTTTCCGCCTTATTCTTCCTTTGGCAGCGGCAGGAGCGGCCGCCTGCTTTTTTGAGAAGCAGATTTTTGGACAGATCGGAGGAATTTTAGATTTTATCATAGCGGGAATGATTCTTACGGCGGTCAATACAGTCCTGGCAGTCTTGGCCGCCGGGGTATCTGCGAAAAAAGAACTTACTGCGATTGTGCATAGAGGCATGGGGCTGATGAAAAAATTCAAAGCAATATAACAAAAAGACTGGAGAGTGAGAAAATGAAAACGGTTTTCAGCAACAAAACACTTCTTATTACAGGAGGCACAGGTTCCTTTGGGAATGCTGTTTTAAACCGCTTCCTTCCTACGGATATCGGGGAAATCCGAATCTTTTCCCGGGATGAAAAAAAACAGGATGATATGCGCCATGAATACCAGGCAAAATACCCTGAGTATTCCGACAAGATAAAATTTTATATCGGGGATGTGAGGAGCATTGATTCTATCCGTCCTGCCATAACGGGAGTTGACTACATATTTCATGCTGCGGCGTTAAAGCAGGTTCCTTCCTGTGAATTTTTCCCTATGGAGGCGGTGCGGACAAATGTGACAGGCACAGAGAATGTCCTGACGGCGGCGATTGACGCCGGAGTGCGTTCTGTAATCTGTCTGTCCACAGATAAGGCTGCATATCCGGTCAACGCTATGGGGACGTCGAAGGCCATGATGGAAAAGGTTATTGTGGCAAAGTCAAGAACCGTGGATCCGGAAAAAACAAAGATCTGCTGCACCCGCTATGGAAACGTTATGTGTTCCCGTGGATCCGTTATTCCCCTCTGGATCGATCAGATAAAAAAAGGAGAGCCGATTACGGTTACAGAGCCGTCCATGACACGGTTTATTATGTCCCTGGACGAGGCTGTGGATCTGGTGCTGTTTGCTTTTGAACACGGGACAAGTGGGGACATTCTGGTACAAAAGGCCCCTGCCTGCACCATAGGGGTACAGGCGCAGGCGGTATGCGAGCTGTTTGGAGGAAGGAAGGAGGATATTAAAATCATTGGGATCCGCCATGGGGAAAAAATGTATGAAACTCTTCTTACGAATGAAGAGTGCGCCCATGCTGTCGATATGGGGGCATTTTACCGTGTTCCCTGCGACAGGCGCGGCCTGAATTACGACAAATATTTTAAACACGGCGATACAGAGAGAAACCCTCTGACAGAGTTTAACAGCAGCAACACCGAGCTTTTGGATGTGGAACAGGTAAAGGAGAAGCTTCTGAGCCTTAAATATATTAAGGATAGGCTGGAAGAGGGGAGATAGTTCCTTCTCTCTCCCGAAAGGAAGGGGAGTCCGGAAAAAGCGCAAAAGAAAGACGATTCGGACGGACAGCGTGAATCAAGGAGGAGTAAAAGCAGAATGATGAAAATATTAGTGACAGGAGCGAGAGGGTTTGTGGGGCGGAACCTGACTGCATTTCTGGAATGTATGCGCGACGGAAAAGACAGGACGCACCGGATTTGCGCTCTTGCAGGCCGGGATGGGGAATATTCTCCAGAAAATCTTGAAATTGCCGCTTACGATGTGGATTCAGAGCCTGAGGAGCTGGAGGCGGCGTGCAGGGACTGCAGCTTTGTGTTCCACCTGGCAGGGGTGAACCGACCGAAGGAGAAGGAAGAATTTATGGAGGGAAATTTTGGATTCTCCTCTGTGCTTATAAATCTTCTCAGAAAATATAAAAATACCTGCCCGATTTTTGTAAGCTCATCTATCCAGGCGTCTTTAACCGGAAGGTTTAAGGACTCGGAGTATGGAAAATCGAAGCTGGCGGGAGAAAAGCTGTTTTTAGAATATTCCAGGGAATGCGGGGCGCAGGTATTCATCTACCGCCTTCCAAACCTGTTTGGAAAATGGTGCAGGCCTAATTATAATTCTGCCGTGGCTACCTTCTGCTACAATACGGCGAATGATTTGCCGCTGGTGATCCATGACAGGAATACAGAGCTTGAGCTTCTCTATATTGATGATCTTCTTGAAGAAATGCTCTGCGCCTTAAATGGAAAGGGACACCGATGCAGTCTTGAAGAAGCTGAAGCCAAGGCGGATGAAAATGGGGTTTACTGTTATGCGCCGGTCACTCACAGGGCCACTCTGGGAGAGATTGCCGATCTGCTGGAAAGCTTCAGGCAGCAGCCGAAAACGCTTCTCATGCCGGAGATCCCTTCCGGCAGCTTTGCCAAAAAGCTCTATTCCGCTTACCTCTCCTACCTGCCTGAGAAAAAGGCGTCATTCCAACTTAAGATGAATGCAGACGAAAGAGGGAGCTTTACGGAGCTTCTGAAGACAAAGGCCTGCGGCCAGTTTTCTGTTAATATCAGCAGACCGGGCATTACAAAGGGGGAACACTGGCATCATACAAAATGGGAGCTTTTTATTGTCGTAAGCGGTCAGGGGTTGATCCGGCAGAGAAGGATTGGAACGGATGAAAATGGGAATCCCTATCCAATACTGGAATTTCCAGTATCCGGAGAAAAAATAGAGGCAGTCCATATGCTGCCCGGGTATACTCACAGCATTGTCAACTGTTCAGAAACAAAAGAACTGATAACGCTTATGTGGGCCAATGAAGCTTTTGATCCGGAAAAGCCGGACACCTTTGCAGAACCGGTAGGAATACAGAAGGAGGAAAAGAAAAATGGAGCTTAGACTGGATTACAGCGGTGTAGCCTTTAAAAATAACGGAAAGCTGAAGCTGCTGGTTATAGTGGGGACAAGGCCGGAAATTATCAGGTTGTCGGCAGTAATTGAAAAATGCCGGTGTTATTTTGATACAGTGCTGGCCCATACGGGGCAGAATTATGATTACAGCCTTAACGGCGTATTTTTCAAAGATTTAAAGATTCAGGAGCCGGAGGTGTACATGGGCGCAGTAGGGGACGATCTGGGAGCGACCATTGGAAATATCATTAATGCTTCCTATAAGCTTATGAGCCAGATAAAGCCGGAAGCTCTTCTGATTCTCGGAGATACGAATTCCTGCCTCTCCGCTATTGCCGCCAAACGCCTTCATATTCCTATCTTCCATATGGAAGCAGGGAACCGGTGCAAGGATGAGTGCCTGCCGGAGGAAACGAACCGCCGGATCGTGGATATCATCTCAGACGTGAACCTGGCCTATTCTGAACACGCCAGAAGGTATCTTGCAGAATGCGGGCTCCCAAGAGAACGCACCTATGTGACCGGCTCTCCTATGGCAGAGGTGCTTGGCAGAAATTTAAAGGAAATCGAATCCTCTGATATTTTAAGCCGGCTCTCCCTTAAGACGAAGCAATATATCCTTCTCTCCGCTCACAGAGAAGAGAATATCGACACAGAGAAGAATTTTCTGTCTCTTTTTACGGCGGTCAACCGGCTGGCAGAACGGTACAATATGCCGATTCTTTATTCCTGCCATCCAAGGAGCCGGAAACGTCTTGAAGAAAGCGGGTTCAAGCTTGACCGGCGCGTAATCCGCCATGATCCCCTGGGCTTCCACGATTATAACTGCCTTCAGATGAACGCCTTTGCCGTAGTGTCGGACAGCGGAACTTTGCCGGAGGAATCCAGCTTTTTCCTGTCCGTAGGACATCCCTTTCCCGCAGTCTGCATCCGTACCAGCACGGAACGGCCGGAGGCGCTCGACAAAGGCTGTTTTATCCTTGCCGGTATTGATGAAAAGAGCCTGCTTCAGGCAGTGGCCACGGCAGTTTCGGCGGCAGAGGAGGGGGACAGCGGAACCCCAGTGCCGGACTATGTGGAGGAAAATGTAAGCGGGAAGGTTGTAAGGATTATCCAGAGTTATACCGGTATTGTGGATCGCATGGTTTGGAGGAAATATTAAAATTACTGTGAAATATTTGCAATTACTGAGGGTGAGGCACTGGACAAAAAATATTCTGATTTTCTTTCCCGCTGCTTTCAGCGGAAGAATTATGGAGCCGTATTTTCTGAAAAGAAATATTCTGGGTTTTTTCATATTCAGCGCCGTATCGTCTATGATTTATATTTACAATGACCTACAGGATATGGATAAGGACAGGAAGCACCCCAAGAAAAAAGAAAGGCCCCTGGCCTCCGGGAAAGTAGCGGTTCAAACGGCATACGGCCTTATTTTTGCCATAGGGCTCTCAGCTGGAGTGTTTTCCTTATTATGCCGGATCCCGGTAAAATATCTGATCATATATTTGGGAATTAACATTATTTACAGCAGGGGAGGAAAGGATGTCCCCTTGCTGGATGTAAGCATCCTGGCATCAGGATATATTCTGAGGCTTTTATTCGGAGGGGACTTAAGCGGGACAGGCGTTTCAGGCTGGATGTTTCTGACCGTGATGTCGGCGGCTTTCTATTTGGGATTTGGAAAAAGAAGAAACGAACTCAGGAGATTCGGGGCGGGAGGAAGGAAATGCCTTGACGCTTACAGCGACGCATTTCTTGACAACAGCTTTCAGATGTTTACGGTGCTTACGATTGTTTTTTATTCTTTGACATGTATGGACAGGGAAACCTATGTGGCAAAGTGTGGGGCGGATTTTATATGGACGGTTCCGGTTGTTATGCTTATCTGTCTTAGGTACAATCGGCTTCTGGATTCAGGAACCAGCGACGGAGATCCGGTAGATGTTGTGCTGAAGGATCGTTTTTTAATCGGCATGATTATATTTTACATAATGAGCTGCGCAGCCTTGCTGTACGGTTGCTGACAGAGGAGAAAAATGAGAAGCAGACTTATTATCCTGTGGAGAAAATTGACGCGTGTGAAGGCGCTTACTCCACTTATTGTATTCATTCGTTATTTTGCGGGAACAAATATGTTTAATACTGTTTTGGATTTCTGGGAGAGAAACATCAGCCATACGTCTTACGCAGAAACACAGGGATTTATGGACGTTCACAGCAGCAGAATCAAAAGGATCATGCAGGGGCTGGAGGACGAAAAAAGTGTGGAAGTCTACGGAAAAATATGGAAATACCGGGCGTCCCATGATAGGGGCTGTTTAAAGGGGATTGTGGATCAGCACCAGTATTTTGACAGGGAATTAATACATCTGGGAAACAGGGAGACTTTTGTAGACTGCGGGGCATATAAAGGAGATACTGTTAAGGCCTTTTTAGACTGCCTTGCTGACAGAAACCAGTTTGAGCTTATTGCAGCCCTGGAGCCTGATCCATACAATTTCAGACAGTTGGAAAAAACGGTAAAGAGGATAAATGAAAAAAGAATTGAGTGTTATAATCTTGGATCCTGGGACAAAAAAGAGAAACTTCGTTTCAGGAGCAATACAGAGGAAGGCTGTATGGTAACGGAAGAAGGGGATTTAGTGATAGAGGCTGATTCCATTGACAGCATTATTGGAAACCGGCCGGTGTCATTTATAAAAATGGACGTGGAGGGGGCAGAGCTGAAAAGCCTTATGGGAGCGGAAAGAGTGATAAAGGAAAACAGTCCCAGGCTGGCAATCAGCATTTACCACAGCGACAGAGATATGGTAGAAATTCCGGAATACATTATGAAAAAATATCCTTTTTATAGAATCTATATCAGACACTATACCTGGTTTTATGCAGATACGGTCTTGTATGCAATCCCCGGGGCAGAAGCTTTGAAGAGGGGAGAACGGAAATGAAGATGAAAAAGCCGACAGCAAATGATTTTTTGGCGGATATATTGTTTTTAGGAATCCTTCTGGCATATATGCTTTATTATCTCCCGGAGAAAAGCCAGCTCCACGGGTTTTGCCTTACTCCATATTTCCTGAGGTACAGCGATTTCGGATTTATCTCAAGAGGGCTTATAGGCTCAATTCTCGGGATATTTTATCCGTATCTGTCTGCAGATACGGCAGCGGCGTTTATTTTTATCAGCCAGATTCTTTTGTGTATTTTTACTGTGGTTTTCCTCAGAATGGTAAGAAAGAGGGCTGACGCCTGCACAAGAACAGGGATTCTGTTTTTATCCTTTGTATTTGCCGTAAATCCTGGCTCTGTAGCTTTCCTTTTTTACTGGGGGAATTACGGACGGTTTGATCTGTATATGATTGCAGCTGCGATTTTCTGCTGTATGATTGCAGCCGGAAGCCAGGGCGGCAGATATATGGGAGCGTGCCTTTGTATCTGCACGGCAACTCTCATGATCCATCAGGGCTTTATTTTTTCGTATTTTCCCTGCATTCTGTCGGCAGTATACATGAATCTGGAGGAAAATGGGAAAAAGAAATCTTCCCTTATTCTGTTGTTTTTATGCTGCTCGGCGGTTTTTCTTGCCCTGCAGTTCGGAGGCAAAATAAACGGGTTCTCTCTGCAGGAAACTATAGAAACCGTCGGTCGTCATACGGATTATCCGGTGTCGAACACAAATATGCTGGAGCTGGAATATTTCACTCCCGTTTTAAACTTTATTCCGGTATATGTTCTGCCGCCGTTAAAGAAAAATCTTGTGAAATGCGCCCTGACAATTATTTTGTTGCTTCCGGTGGAAATTATGATAGGAAGCATCTGGAGAGATTTTATAAAAAAAACGAAAAGAATTTATATTCTTATTCCGCTGTTTATAATTGCGGCTACCCTGCCTAAATTCATAATTACCTGCGACTACGGGAGAGATTTTTCTTCTATCTTAATTTCCCAGTTTTTAGTGATTTTTACTGTATTTGCTATGGGAAATATGGGAATGAAGGAGGCGGTGGCAGAATTTCAGGCAAGGCTGAAGAAACATTGGCCGCTCTTTCTGGCAGGAGCGGCGGAGCTGGCTCTGGTGGGAAAATTCCAGGCAGCCAATATATTGGAAATTACTGAAAAGATAGTTTCCGAATGGCTGTAAGGCGCTGCTTTGGACGGGTTTTGGGCAATACGCGCTTTCTTTGCCTCTCTCCGGGAAATAGCTCCGCCCAGCTCGTCCTTGCCGCTGGAGCAGAGAGGGAGGAAACTTCCGGTCCATAAATTTGTTACTTTACATTTAAAAATTATTAATATTTTTTTCCAAATAGAGGACATGATTTTTGTTCTACACTATATTTACAGGAAGCTAATCAGTTCCAATATTTTTCATAATATGCCGGGCGGCGGGATGATATGCTCCCCTTTAGGTAGACAGTTGAAATAATAAAACTGTTTATCTGGAGGGGAGTTTTATTATGCCCAGAGGAATATTTCCAGAAGTGAAGCTGCAGGCTATAAAAGATTACATTTCAGGAAGATGACGTATAATTAATTTCGCAAAATCAATTTCATAAAAATAGACATGGCCTATAGCCGTTTGGTAAAATTAAGTCACCACAACAAAATCTATCAGTTGAAGAAACTTTAAACGCCCTGCTCGATAAGGAAGCCGACGAATTAGTCAATGCTGAAAAGTATGAGCGCTCCTCCGAGCGCCAGGGATATCGTTCCGGCCATTATAAACGGAATCTCCATACAACTGCAGGCGAAGTGGAGCTGAAAGTTCCAAAACTCAAAGGCATTCCTTTCGAGACTGCCATTATTGAACGATACCGCCGCAGAGAATCTTCTGTGGAAGAAGCTCTTATTGAGATGTATCTGGCCGGTGTTTCTGTACGCCGTGTGGAAGATATCACCGAAGCCTTATGGGGAACAAAAGTATCCCCGGGAACTATCAGTAACCTGAATAAAAAGGCTTATGAGCATATCGAAACCTGGCGTACCCGTCCGCTTTCCGGGAGCTATCCTTATGTTTACGTAGATGGTGTTTACCTGAAACGCAGCTGGGGTGGTGAGATCCAGAATGTTTCTGTTCTCGTTGCCATTGGCGTCAGCCAGGACGGCTGCCGGGAAATCCTTGGCGCTGCGTAAGGGATGAAAGAGGATCGTGAAAGCTGGCGTTCTTTCTTCGTATGGCTGAAAGAACGCGGGTTTACAGGTGTACGTTTAATCATAGGAGATAAAAATCTCGGTATGCTTGAAACCATTCCGGAAGTTTTTCCAAATGCCAGATATCAGCGCTGTACGGTTCATTTTTATAGAAATATATTTTCTGTCACACCTCGAAACAAGATGAAAACAGTAGCTCTTATGCTCAAAGCAATCCATGCACAGGAGAGCAAGGATGCTGCTCGTGAAAAAACGCTCCAGGTATCGGAAAAACTCCGGTCTATGAAGCTTGCCAAAGCTGCCAAAAAGGTGGAGGACGGAATCGAGGAAACCTTGACCTATATGGATTTTCCTACGCAGCATTGGACCCGGCTCCGGACCAATAACGCGATTGAGCGTCTCAACCGTGAGATTAAACGCCGTACAAAAGCGATCGGAGCATTTCCAGCCGGACAGAGTGCCTTAATGCTCGTATGTGCCAGACTGCGTCATGTAACAGCAACCAGTTGGGGTTCCAGACGCTACATGAATATGGATCATCTTTTCAAACCAGAAGAGGATCCGCTGTCTGATACCATAGCCGGCTGACTACCGGCTGCCAAACGGCAAGATTTTAATTTTGCGAAAAACTATTGACACAATCCAAACAGCCATTCATGCTGTCTCATCACCCTCTCCCGTATCTGCCGCACAATCCTTTCGGGGCTTACGACCCGGATCACGGGACCGAAGCTCAGCAGATCAATAATCAGCTCTGTTTCATCCTGAATGTCATAGCAGATCGAGCAGATATAGACGCCCCGTTTCTCGTCATATTCCGTGCGCTTTTCATAGTCTGCGAATTTCAGCATGCACCGTTCTAACGAGTTGCGTCTGCCGTCGATCTCGATAACGGCAGGCTCCTCTGCCTTCCGGACAAAAGGACTCCCGGAACCGGAGGCCGCAGAGAAGGGCGGTGCAGATGCAGCCTGAATGCCGCCTGCAGGAGGAGTTTCTCTGCACAGCTCGCAGGACAGAATTTTGCTTACATTCAGGGTATATCCGAGCCCGGGGCGTCCGCTTCTCCGGCGGATACAGAGAAGGCGGAATTTATCGTCCTTTGCAGAGTACTGGAGGCTTACGGGAAACACCTTCATAGGGTCTAAGAGCTGCCGTTTTCCCTTGTAGGAGAGCCGGAGCATCTGCCTGTTCAGTATCCCCTCCAGAATCGTGGCGAAATGGCGCCGGTACATGACGCTTTCATAGTCATCCCCATCCCGGAACTGGTCGTAGTAATAGAACTCCTCCTGCCTGTAGAGCTCCGTCACCTGGCCATCCTCCTCAAGGGCAGCTGAGAGCCTGTCCCGTTCCTCTTCACTGAAAAACAGGAGGAATCTGGGATCGGAGCAGATGGCTTTAAGCCATGCCTTCTGCAGGCGGGAGAGGGGAGGCTTCAGGGAAGCGCTGCCAAGGCTGGAGGAAAAGAGTCCGCCCCTTTTTGCGGACAGGAGGGCGCTCCACGCTCCGTCCGGCCTGGTAAGCTCAGGAACAATGGAGAGGGCGCTCTCATCAAAAGCGCAGGCACGGCAGATCTCCTCCATCCGCCTGCTGTCGACAGGCGACAGGGCTGCCTCCTCCAGAATCCTTCTTACAGCCAGATAATAGCAGCTGTACAGTTTGTCAAACAGAGAAAATGATGTATCACCGCTCATCTGAAACCACCTCTCATTTCTTTTCGCCGGCTGTGAAGCCGCCGCAGCTTCGTTCTCCTGCATACATCCGGTACATACTTTTCCAGTCGGAAATGACCTTGACGGCGGCAGCCTCATTGCTGCACTGGATATCCATGATCCGCCCGGTGAAGGTTTTAACCCAGGACAGCATCTCATTTACGTCAAAAAAAGTTCCGCTGTAGAGATATTCATTTCTGCGGATGCGGAGTACCTCTCCGCCCTTTCCTTCCCGGTAGAGCCGTTCCAGGATATGAGGCTCCGTCTGCTCATCCACATGAAGGCGCAGGCAGATCTCCTCCAGACGGACGGCTTTTGACCCAAAGGACACGCCAAAGCAGAAGGGCTTGTTTTTCTCCAGAAGTTCCATAAGCTCCCCGGCGGTCTGCCCCCGGGGCCCGCCCTGGCGGAAGGTCTCCTGTCGGGTAGCCTCCCTGCAGTCATTTACAGCCTCAGGCTCTTCCTGAACCCGGGCAATGCAGTCCAGCCGCAGCGTCATAAATCTCCGCTCTTTTGCAGAATACAGGCAGACATAGCGCCTTCCTGTCCTGGTGCTTGCAAAGATCTGCAGGGGAATTCCCGTTATGCAGCTGACATGGCTGCTGCGCCTGCTGTGGTTTTCAAATTCCAGGGTACTCCCCTTTCGGATTGCCTGAAGAATGGGGTAGAGGATTCCGTCCTCCAGGGTGTGAACCATGAAATGGTGCTTGAACTGGAAACAGGTGTTGGCTCTGTTTTCCCGATCCAGAATCGTATTTCCCACAAATCCAAAGGGCGCCGCCTCTGAAAAGAAAGAGATGGCGGCAATCAGCCGCTCGAAGAGGGGAGTAAACTCCGGCCGGTCCAGAACCGATGCAGGTGCAAGGCGGTAGCAGAGAGACTTCTGCCTTTTTTCAGAGATGAGCAGTCCGAGAAGCTCGTATTCTTTTAATTTGAGCCGCACTGTCTGGGCGTCGAAGGTCAGGCCAAAGTCAGCTGCAATCCGGTCAGCCAGCTCGCTGCAGGATAAGAGAGGAAAATCCGCGTTTTCACCCGTTTCCTGCCCGCCTTCGGGGGCCAGATAATAGAGTATGAAAAAATGGAGCAACAGGTCATTGTCTGTAAAGCTCTTTGCCTTCCAGGCCGCGTAGAGAGGATTGGAGACAATGGAGCGGCTGTCTGCGCTGATGGAAACCTGCTTTCCCTTCGCCGTATAGTCGAAGGTCACATATCCCTTCAGCCAGCTCTCGATTCTGCGCCGCTCATTATCGTAGGTTCGGGCACTTTTTTCTGTATATTCCCCTCTTACCTTAAAGCCGTATACATAAAACTGCCGCATATAGTCGCGGATGCGGTCGAAATTTTTGATTAGCTCCTGAAACTGGGCCATATGCCTTCCTCCCCTCAAGCCGGACGGCCGGTACGTTTTGTGTCTTACCTGGCTTAATTATATCAAGGTCGCAACTTTTTTTAAATGATAGGACAGGAAAAATTTACTAGAATAGGACATGTAAAGGTCAGACAGAAGAAAAATACAGACCAGAGGGAAAAACGCAGGCCGAAACAGACAGTCGGGCGCAGATAACGTCCCGTGAAAATAATCAGAATCAGACAGAGAGGAAGTGTTCAGAGCGATGTTTACATTATCAGATGAGTCGAGAAAATGGCCGGTCAGAGTCTGGCTTGAGAAAAAAGAAGATATTGAGGAGAGCTGCCTTCTCCAGGCATATCACCTGGCTGAGCTTCCCTTTCTTCATAAGTGGGTGTGTCTGATGCCGGATACCCACACGGGAAAGGGGATGCCCATCGGAGGAGTGATAGCGGCGAAAAACGTGCTGATACCCAATGCAGTAGGCGTGGACATCGGCTGCGGAATGGCATGGACGGGGACGAATGTAAAGGCAGAGGAGCTTCGCGGTATATTGACTGGAAACGGGAACCTGCTCCAGGGGATAGTCGGAGATATTCTGAGAAATATCCCGACAGGCTTTGCCCACCACAAGATACAGATGCCCTCTTACACCCTTGACCGGGCCTTTGAGGAGTTTGACAAGTACGAGGAGGACGGGGAGCTTTTAGGCCAGCTGGACGCGGGATATTTCCAGATAGGAACTCTGGGAGGCGGAAATCATTTCATTGAGCTTCAGGAGGATGAGGAGGGGTATTTAAGCGTCATGATTCACTCTGGAAGCCGCCATTTCGGAAAGGCCGTCTGCGACTATTTTCACCAGAAGGCCAGGGAGCTGAATGCCAGATGGTACAGCCAGGTTCCCGATGAATACCGGCTTGCTTTCCTGCCTCTGGACAGCAGGGAGGGAAGGCAGTATCTGAATTGGATGCAGCTTTCCATGGATTTTGCCATGGAGAACCGGGCGAAGATGATGCTTGCCGTCAAGGCTATTCTGGAAAAGTGGATCGGAAAGTATACGGATCTCCATTTGGCCTTTACAGAGGAGATCAACTGCCATCACAATTATGCGGCTCTTGAGAACCACTATGGAGAGAATGTCTGGGTACACAGAAAAGGCGCAACAAGGGCCAGGGAGGGAGAGCTTGCGGTGATTCCCGGAGCCATGGGCTCCTGCAGCTACATTGTGCGCGGCAAAGGAAACCCGGAATCCTTCTGCTCCTCCTCCCACGGAGCCGGGCGCAGATATTCCAGAAAAGGAGCTATGAGCGCCTTTTCCTGCGAGGAGGTTATAAAGGACCTGAGAGAAAAGCAGGTCATTCTCGGCAAGCGCAATAAATCCGATGTGGCGGAGGAGAGCCGCTTTGCCTACAAAGACATTGACGAGGTAATGAAAAACCAGAGTGATCTGGTGGAGCCGGTGAAAAAACTTCACACCGTTGGTGTGGTCAAGGGTTGATTCCCCCGGGCCTTCCGGCAGGAAAGCCCTTTCAGGCAGCAGGTTTGGGATGGATTTTATGCCTCCCGCCTGGGCGGTGCAGGAAAATAGAGAGCCTGCATTCCGGGGAACAGAAACCTTCATATATATCGATTTTTCGCGGGTTCGAATCCCGCCGGATACCGAGAGGATCTGTAGCTAAGTGGTATAGCAGTCGACCGATTTTCTGCTGTCAGGCAGAGCTCTGTGTTTGCGGGAGAGGATGCCGCCCTAAAGGGTATCTGAAGGAAAGCGGGTCTGTCCTCTGACCGGCGGGGAAGAGGACGGAACTTGAAGCTTTCCCGTCTTACTGCAGCCTGCGCCTTCCGGGATACCGGAGAGGGAGGGCAGAAAAGGAGACCGGAAAACGGGGGGAACCGGAAAGAATCCGATTTCTTCCGGATTCCAGGCCCCGGTTCTGCCGGAAGGCTTCTGAACGGAAGGCCCCTGCAGGGAGATGGAAAAAACAGAAAAAGACAGGAGGGTAAACCATGAAAACAGTTATCGCAGATCAGTCCTGTGGATTTTTAATAGATAATGGGAGATTCGTCAGATTTCTGTCTCCCGGTACCTACCGTTTCCCGTTCTGGAAGCCGTATGCGGTGAAAAAGGCAGCCATGAAAGGCAGGTTTGCCGATCAGGGGATTCCCATGGAGATTCTTTTAAAGGATAAGGAATTTGCAGAGCGTATTCTGTACGTTCAAATTCCGGACGGGAGCATAGGCTTTCACAGCGTAAACGGAAATTTCTCCCAGGTGCTTCCGGCGGGAGAGTACTATTTCTGGAATGTCTATGAGAAGAACGAGGTCCGCATTGTGGATCTGACTAAACCGGAGATAGAGGGGGAGCTTCCGGTCTACCTGATTGAACAGGTTCCGGCGGCCATGTACAGAAAAATTACCGTCGGAGAGGGGGAGGCAGGGCTTCTCTACTTTGACGGAAAGTATGAGAGAACGCTTCCCTGCGGCATCTGGTACTATTGGAATTACGGCACAAAGGTCTCCTGTGTCCTGGTGGACCTGAAAATGCAGCGCCTGGAAATTTCCGGGCAGGAGATTCTGACAGCGGACAAGGTGGGAGTAAGGCTCAATATTCTCTGCCAGTACCGTGTCTCTGACCCGGCAGAGCTGGTGAAAAAGACGAAAAATATCGCGGAGCAGATATACAGCGCAGGGCAGCTGGCTGCACGGGAGTATGTGGGAAAGCTAACCCTCGATGAACTCCTGAATCAGAAGGAGGAGATTGGCAGAAAGCTGGAAGAGAAGATGAAGGAGATCCAGTCACAGTATCCGGTGGAGATCGGAGCTGTGGGAATCAAGGACATCATCCTGCCGGGAGAGATCCGCGCCATCATGAATACCGTTCTGGTGGCAGAGAAGCAGGCCCAGGCCAATGTGATTACCCGCCGCGAGGAGGTGGCTTCTACCAGAAGCCTTCTGAACACGGCAAGGCTCATGGAGGAAAACCAGATTCTCTATCGCCTCAAGGAGATGGAATACCTGGAGCGAATCTGCGAGAAGGTGGGAAGCATTTCCCTGTCAGGCACAGCCGGAATACTGGAGCAGCTGGCTGCTCTGACAGAGGGGCGAAAGACTTGAAAAGTTCATTTCTGCACTTGACAAACAGGAGAGCAGTGCTTAGAATATAAACCAGTATATAAAAAGGCAGTGAAGGTGCAAGTAGACCCTTATTTTCCGTCCAGAGAGAGGAGGCCGCCGGCTGAGAGCCTCTTCGGTTCAGATAGGGTGTCGAAATTCCCGCCGGAGCCGCGCAGCTGAACGAGAGCTGTTCCTTTGCAGCATCTATTAGGCGGCGACGTCCCGTACACGTTACGTATAAGATAAGAGCCTGGGCTGTGAAAAGCCGGAGGCCGGCAGGAACCGGCACCGTTTTCACGGATACAGGAATCAGGGTGGTACCGCGGTCTGAACCGTCCCTTCGTGTCTGAAGGGGCGGTTTTTTTGTTTTATTTTTAAGAAATCCCGGGAATTTCAGGTAAAACAAAACTTTTCTGCCGCTCATCAATCAGCCACGGTTAAAAGCAAAATTTAAGTCTATTTCAGAAGGAGAAATTATGAGAGAGCAGTTAGAGAAGATCAAGGCAGAAGCCCTTGCGAAGATCGAAGCTTCCGACGCGCTGGAAAAGTTAAATGACATCCGCGTTGCATACCTCGGAAAAAAGGGCGAACTGACAAGCGTGTTAAAAAGCATGAAGGATGTAGCTCCGGAAGAGCGCCCGAAGGTTGGACAGATGGTAAATGACGCCAGGGCTTTAATTGAGGAGAAGTTAGAGGAGACAAAGAAAAAGCTGGCCCGCATTGCCCGCGAGGAGCAGATGAAGAAGGAAGTTATCGATGTAACCCTTCCGGCGAAGAAAAATAATGTAGGACACAGCCATCCCAACACCATTGCCCTTGAAGAAGTGGAGCGCATTTTCATCGGCATGGGCTATGAGGTTGTGGAAGGTCCGGAGGTGGAGTACGACAAGTACAACTTTGAGAAGTTAAACATCCCTAAGGGGCATCCGGCAAGGGATGAGCAGGATACCTTCTACATCAATGACTCTGTGGTGCTCAGGAGCCAGACCTCCCCGGTACAGGTGCGGGTTATGGAAACGAAGAAGCCCCCTATCCGCATGATCGCCCCGGGACGTGTGTTCCGCTCCGACGAGGTGGATGCAACCCACTCCCCGTCCTTCCACCAGATCGAGGGACTTGTCATTGACAAGAACATTACATTTGCAGACCTTAAGGGAACCCTGGCCGAGTTCGCCAGAGAGCTGTTCGGGGAAGAGACAAAGGTAAAATTCCGCCCCCACCACTTCCCGTTCACAGAGCCCAGCGCTGAGGTGGATGTAAGCTGCTTCAAGTGCGGCGGAAAGGGCTGCCGTTTCTGCAAGGGATCCGGCTGGATTGAGATTCTGGGATGCGGCATGGTGCACCCCCATGTACTTGAGATGTGCGGCATTGATCCGGAGGAGTATTCCGGCTTCGCCTTCGGCGTGGGCCTTGAGAGAATTGCCCTGTTAAAATATGAGATCGACGATATGCGTCTCCTGTACGAGAATGACGTGCGTTTCTTAAAGCAGTTTTAGGAAACCCGGGAACAGAGACAGGATACGAAGTTCTGAATCAAGCACTGACGAAAATCATGGATTAGATTGCAAGGAGAATCAAAATGAACACAGCATTATCATGGATAAAAGCATATGTTCCGGATCTCGATGTCACAGCGCAGGAATATACAGACGCCATGACACTGACAGGAACGAAGGTAGAGGGATATGAGTGCCTGGATAAAAACCTGGACAAGATTGTTGTAGGCCAGATCACAGAGATTGAGCGCCATCCGGACGCTGACAAGCTGGTTGTATGTCAGGTGGATCTGGGCGGTACTTCCACCCAGATCGTGACGGGCGCTCCGAATGTAAAGGTGGGCCAGAAGGTTCCGGTTGTTCTCGACGGCGGAAGGGTGGCCGGCGATCACGATGGAGGCCGTCCGGAAGGCGGAATCAGGATCAAAAAGGGCAAGCTGCGTGGAGTGGAATCAAACGGAATGATGTGCTCCATCGAGGAGCTTGGCTCCAGCCGTGAGATGTACCCGGAAGCTCCTGAACAGGGAATCTATATTTTCCCGGAGGACACAGAGGTGGGAAGCGACGCCATCGAGGCCCTGGGCCTTCGCGACGTGGTATTCGAGTATGAGATCACATCAAACCGCGTGGACTGCTACAGCGTCATCGGTATTGCCAGAGAGGCAGCGGCTACCTTCGGAAAGACCTTCTGCGAGCCGGAGATCAAAAAGACAGGAAACGGCGAAGACATTCACGACTTCCTGAAGGTGAGCGTGGAGAACACAGAACTCTGCCCCCGCTACTGTGCCAGAATGGTGAAAAACATTAAGCTGGGGCCGTCCCCTGACTGGATGCGCCGCCGCCTGGCAGCCAGCGGCATCCGCCCCATCAACAATATCGTAGACATTACCAACTATGTGATGGAAGAGTACGGACAGCCGATGCACGCTTACGACTACGATCAGATCGCCGGTCAGCAGATCGTTGTAAAGTGTGCGCAGGACGGGGAAGTATTTGAGACCCTGGACGGCCAGGAGAGAAAGCTGGACAGCCAGATTCTCATGATCAACGACGGAGAGAAGGCTGTCGGAATTGCCGGAATCATGGGAGGAGAAAATTCCAAGATTACAGATAACGTGAAGACCATGGTATTCGAGGCCGCATGCTTTGACGGAACGAATATCCGCCTTTCCGCCAAGAGAGTGGGATTAAGGACAGATGCTTCCGGAAAATTCGAGAAGGGCCTTGATCCGAATACGGCAGAGCTGGCCATCAACCGCGCCTGCCAGTTAATTGAGGAGCTGGGAGCCGGAGAGGTAGTCGGCGGCATGATCGACGTTTATCCGGTAAAGAGAGAGGGAAACCGCGTTCCCTTTGAGCCGGAGAAGATTAACCGCCTTCTGGGAACAAATATCGACAGGGCGGATATGATTTCTTACTTAAAGAGCGTGGAGCTGGAGTACGATGCAGCCACAGAGGAGATTGTAGTTCCAAGCTGGCGCCAGGATGTCCACAGGATGGCAGATGTGGCCGAGGAGGTGGCCCGCTTCTATGGCTACGACGTGATTCCGACAGCCCTTCCCACCGGCGAGGCCACAGCAGGAAAGCTGTCCTTCAAGCTGAGAGTGGAGGAGGTTGCCAGAAGGATTGCCGAGTTCTGCGGCTTCTCCCAGAGCATGACCTACTCCTTTGAGAGCCCGAAGGTATTTGACAGGCTTCTGATTCCGGAGGACAGCACGCTCCGCAGGGTTGTCACCATATCGAATCCTCTGGGCGAGGACTTCAGCATCATGAGAACCACTCCGTTAAATGGTATGCTGACCTCCCTGTCCACCAACTACAACCGCCGGAATAAGGATGTAAAGCTCTATGAGCTTGCCACCATCTACCTGCCGGCAGAGGACAGCGTAAGCAAAGAGTACCTCGAGCAGACAGGGCTTCCCATGCTTCCGGACGAGCGCCAGCAGTTTACTCTGGGCATGTACGGGGAGGGAGACTTCTTCACCATGAAGGGTGTTGTGGAAGAATTCCTGGAAAAGATCGGCTTAAATAAGAAGCCCCGCTACAACCCTGAGGCAGGAAAGAGCTTCCTCCATCCGGGACGTCAGGCGGAGATCTCCTATGGTGACACGGTAATCGGCTACATGGGAGAGATTCATCCGGATGTGGCAGACAATTATAAGATCGGCGAGAAGGCCTATGTGGCAGTCCTGGATATGCCGAATCTGATTCCTCTTGCAACCTTTGACCACAAGTACGAGGGAATCGCCAAGTATCCGTCTGTTACAAGAGACATCAGCATGGTAATGAAAAAAGAGGTGCTGGCAGGACAGATCGAGGAGATCATCGAGCAGAGAGGCGGAAAGATCCTGGAAAGCTACAAGCTCTTCGACGTTTACGAGGGCAGCCAGATCACGGCAGGCTACAAGTCTGTGGCCTACTCCATCACCTTCCGCTCCAAGGATCACACATTGGAGGAGAAGGAAGTGGCTTCTGCCATGCAGAAAATTTTAAACGGACTTCAGGGGCTGGGAATTGAGCTGAGAAGCTGATAGAACGAAAAAGAAGGATTCCGCAGAGGGAGAAAACTCTGCAGGATCCTTCTTTTTTCTGCCATTCAGCTGCGGCAGGAGCGGTCTCCTTCAGGAAAATATTTCAGAATATGTTAAGAAAAAAGAAAACAACACAGAAAATATCCGTGATACAATACATCTATATGCGGAGGGAGGAACAGGATATGAAATATGAGATTCACGGAGAGACGCTGCCGGCAGTAGTATGCGAGCTGGAAAAAGGCGAAGCTATGATTACAGAGAAGGGGGCGATGGCCTGGATGAGCCCCAACATGCAGATGGAGACGAACGTCGGCGGAATCGGGAAGGCCTTCGGGCGGCTGTTTTCGGGGGAGTCCATGTTCCGGAATACCTATACGGCCAAGGGCGGTCCGGGGATGATCGCGTTTGCATCCAGCTTTCCGGGTTCTATCAGAGCCTTCGAAGTCGGGCCCGGGCAGGAGTATATTTTTCAGAAAAGCGCGTTTCTGGCTTCTGAGGCAGGGGTGGATCTGTCTGTCTACTTTCATAAGAAGCTGGGGTCAGGTCTGTTCGGCGGTGAAGGCTTTATTATGCAGAAACTCTCGGGAAGAGGCATCGTGTTCGCTGAATTCGACGGCCACATTATGGAGTATGATCTGGAAGCCGGCCAGCAGATGGTGATAGACACAGGATACCTGGCGGCTATGACGGCAGGATGTCAGATGGAAATTCAGTCAGTGCCGGGAGTTAAAAACATGCTGTTTGGCGGTGAGGGACTGTTTAATACCATCGTCACAGGACCAGGCCATATCTGGCTTCAGACCATGCCGATTTCCAGTGTGGCAGGCGCGCTCCTCCCCTATTTTCCAAGCAGCGGGAAATAGCAAAAACAGGGAAGATGACAGAAATCAGTGAAAAACAGCTTGTTTTTCCATGTAAAGTGTGATACTATACTCTTGTTTGACTATAGGAGGTGCAAAAGATGTTACGAGGGATTCTTACCTTTGTATTTGTTGCTATATGTGTATTTTTGACAATTGTAGTATTACTTCAGGAGGGAAAGTCAGCGGGCCTGTCCGGCACCATTAACGGTATGGCTGACAGCTACTGGGGGAGAAACAAGAGCCGTTCCATGGAGGGTAAGCTCGAGAAGCTCACAAAGTATGGTGCGATTCTCTGGCTGATTCTGGCGCTTGTGCTGAACCTTAAGATACTTTAATTAAGATACTCTAATTGATTCAGAAAGACACTCTTGGCAGCAGGGGTGTCTTTTTTGTCTTTGCGGAAATTTCTGCAGGCTTTCCGCGAAGACGGAGTGGATTCACATGCACACAGGGCGGCGCGTCTTATTTCAGGAAAAGTGGGAATAATAAGCGTGTCCTCCGGCGGGGCCAATTAAGAGGCGGCTTCGCCGGTGAAAAATCAAAAAAGAGTAAAATTTGAAAAAGCTGACTGGAGAACAGGCGTGAAAAAAGAGAATAAAAAACATAAAAAATCAAAGCGCAGCTTTCAACCAGAAAAGCTGCAAAAGAACAGGGGCAGGAGCAGAGCCGACAGCGTTCTGGAGGCGGCAGAGGAGAGCCCGGAGGCTGAGCAGGCAAAAGCAGATGAGGGAGAGCTGTTTGAACAGCGAAAAGCCATGCTGGTGTCCCTGATGAATGAGACGGCGTACGTTCCGATGAAGCTTAAGGAGCTGGCCATCCTGCTGAACGTCCCCAAGGAGCAGCGGGAGGAGCTGAAAGCAGTGCTGAACGCTCTGCTGTCTGAGGGAAAGATCAGCATTTCCAAAAAAGGAAAATTCGGAAAGGCGGAGGCTTTTGCCCTGACAGGGATCTTCTCCGGCCATCCGAGGGGCTTTGGCTTTGTCACGGCTGAGGGGCAGGAGGATATCTTCATCCCTGCAGACAGAACAAACGGAGCCCTTCACGGGGACCGGGTTCAGATTGTCATCGACGCAGAGGAAAAAGGGCGCCGGGCAGAAGGCACTGTGGTGAAAATCCTGGAGCATGCCAATGAAACTCTGATCGGAACCTACGAAAAGAGCAGGGGATACGGTTTCGTGATCCCGGACAATCAGAAAATAGCAAAAGATATTTTTATTCCCCAGGGATGCGATCAAGGGGCAGTAAGCGGCCACAAGGTCATGGTGAAAATTAAGGACTTCGGGGAGAAAAAGGGAAGGAAGCCTGAGGGAGTCATCACGGAGATCCTGGGACATATCAATGATCCGGGGGTGGACATTCTGTCTGTTGTCCGGGCATATGGGCTTCCCGAGGAATTTCCCAGGGCGGTGATGGAGGAGATAAAAAGTATCCCGGAAAAGGTAGACAGCAGCGACATAGGGGGACGAAAGGATCTGAGAGGCGTTCTGACCGTCACCATAGACGGCGAGGAGGCTAAGGACCTGGACGATGCCATCAGCATTGAGCGGGCCGGCGACGGATACCGGCTGGGCGTCCACATCGCTGATGTAAGCCACTATGTGAGGGAATACACGGCTCTGGACGCGGAGGCCCTGAGGCGATCCACCAGCGTTTACCTGGTGGATCGGGTGATCCCCATGCTTCCTCACAGACTTTCAAACGGGATCTGCTCCTTAAACGAGGGGGAGGATCGGCTGACGTTAAGCTGTCTGATGGACATCGACAGCCAGGGAAACGTGGTGGGCCACGAGATTGCGGAGACCGTGATCCGGTCTGACCGGAGAATGACCTACACGGCAGTCAATGCCATTGTCACGGAACACGATCCGGAGGTGACGGCCAGATATGCAGAGCTTGCCGACATGTTCCTCCTGATGAAGGAGCTTGCCGACATTCTGCGGAAAAAGCGTCATGCCAGAGGTTCCATTGACTTTGATTTCCCGGAGAGCAAAATTGTGCTGGATGAGAAGGGAAGGCCCATTGAGATAAAGCCCTACGAGCGCAATGCCGCCACCCGGATCATCGAGGACTTCATGCTTCTGGCCAACGAGACAGTGGCGGAGGATTATTTCTGGCAGGAGGTGCCCTTCCTCTACCGGACCCACGAGAAGCCGGATGAGGACAGGATGAAGCGCCTTGGAACCTTCATCAACAACTTTGGCTACACTCTCCGGATGCCGGGCGGCGAGGTTCACCCGAAAGAGCTGCAAAAGCTCCTGGATAAGGTGGAGGGAACGCCCGAGGAGGCTCTGATCAGCCGGCTGACGCTCCGCTCCATGAAGCAGGCAAAATATACTACAGCAAATACAGGACATTTCGGGCTTTCAGCCCGCTATTATACGCACTTTACATCTCCTATCAGGAGATACCCGGATCTGCAGATTCATCGGATCATCAAAGAATCTCTTCACGGCGGTCTGACAGGGAAACGAGTTTCCCACTATGAGAGAATTCTGCCGCAGGTGGCAGTGCAGACCTCAGCTCTGGAGAGAAGAGCTGATGAGGCAGAGAGGGAGACCGATAAGCTGAAAAAGGTTCAGTACATGGAACAGTTTATCGGACAGGAATTTGAGGGCGTTATTTCCGGCGTCACGAACTGGGGCTTCTACGTGGAGCTTCCGAACACAGTGGAGGGACTCGTCCATATCAATGAGCTCAGGGACGATTACTATGTGTTCAGCGAAGAGCGGTACGAGCTGACAGGGGAGATGACGGGAAAGACGTATAAATTAGGTGAGGTCATCCGGGTGCAGGTGACAGGCTGCGACCGGTTTGCAAAAACCATCGACTTTATTCCGGCAAGGCAGTTTTAGAAAACGGGAGCGTTCGGAAAGAACGGACCGGCTTTCGGAATAAAACATGAGGAGGAACACATGGGAACAAATAATTTTAAGCTGGTGGCCAATAATAAAAAGGCCTTTCACGATTACTTTATTGATGACAAATATGAGACGGGAATTGAGCTTTACGGCACAGAGGTAAAATCCATCCGCATGGGAAAATGCAGCATTAAGGAGGCCTTTGTGCGGATTGAAAACGGCCAGGTCTATGTGTACGGCATGCATATCAGTCCCTATGAAAAGGGGAATATTTTCAACAGAGATCCCCTCAGGCAGAGAAAGCTTCTGATGCACAGAAAGGAGATCGACCGTCTTGTATCAAAGATCAAGGAGAAGGGCTTTACCCTTGTGCCCCTCCAGGTCTACCTGAAGGGAAGTCTTGTGAAGGTAGAGATAGGACTTGCCAGGGGTAAAAAACTCTATGATAAACGGGAGGATCTTGCCAAGAAAGATGCCAGACGTGAGATGGAAAGAGGCTTTAAGGCAAAACAGTATTAAGCCAGGGTTAATGTCATAACGCCGGTGCCGGGGCAGGCTTCAGCAGACAGGCGGCCAGCTCCCGGTCACTTTGGCACAGTGCTTTCAGCAGTTCTCTTTCCTGAAAACGTTTGAATTGTGCAGAAAAAAGAGGAAATATACCGATATTTGGACATTCAAATCGGTTGACAGTTGGGAGAATCGGTGATAAAATCTATAGGACAATTTGTAAGGGCCAGTACCGGTTTCGACAGGGGCTATGCAGCTGGTGAAGCTATCCGCATGCGATGCGTTAAATGGCAAAATTAAAATTAAACGCTAACGATAGAAAATTAGCACTTGCTGCTTAATTGCAGCAGTTGTCAGCCTTAGGGCACTCACACCTTAAGAATCTGGCATCGACTATGTGAGAAACGATGGCGGGAGGGCGCCGGACCGCCAGGCGTATCAGGTGCTACTGAAGTTCTGAGGATGTTCGTTTCCGCAGGATGGAGGGAATGAAAAAGAACGGACTATGATAGTAGAAGAACAGGGAATTGGTTCTTGGACACGGGTTCGACTCCCGTCTGGTCCATCCATGAAAAACCCTTGTAAGTATTGGATTTTTCCTTTATTTACAAGGGTTTTCACTTGTTTTGAGCGTAACCATACTGCGATTGGAAAACAATCAGGAAAGACAGTCATAAGGAGAAGAGAAGATGGAGCGGACGGCGGAAAACGATTTTTCAAAGGGGAGCGTTGTCAAAAATATTTTAGGTCTGGCAGTTCCCATGACACTGGCCCAGCTGATCAATGTCCTCTACAATATTGTGGACAGGATTTATATAGGAAGGATACCGGAACATGCCACTCTCTTTCTGACCGGAATCGGGCTGTCCCTGCCCATGATCACCATGGTAATCGCCTTTGCCAATCTGTTCGGAATGGGAGGCGCCCCTCTGTGTTCCATTGAGAGGGGGAGGGGAAACCTGGAAGAGGCAGAGAAGATTATGGGGAATTCCTTTACCATGCTGGTGGTTTTCGGGGTTTTTCTCACTATGCTTGGTCTGCTCTTTAAGAAGCCCCTTCTCTATGCCTTTGGGGCCAGCGATTCTACATATCCCTTTGCTGACGCCTACATCACTATCTACCTTCTGGGAAGCATATTTGTCATGGTAGGGCTTGGAATGAACAGCTTCATTAATTCCCAGGGATTTGGGAAGGTGGGGATGTGCACCGTCCTTCTGGGGGCGGTGGCCAACATCATCCTGGATCCGATTTTCATTTTTGGCCTTGGCATGGGAGTCCGGGGGGCTGCCCTGGCGACGATTATCTCCCAGTTTTTTTCCGCTGTCTGGATTGTGCGTTTCCTGACAGGAAAAAGAACCATACTGCGCCTCCGGCTGTCCTGCCTGCGTCCGCAGTGGAAGAGAATCCGGGCCATTGTGGGACTGGGAATGAGCGGTTTTACCATGGCAATCACCAACTGTACCGTGCAGATCGTGTGCAATGCGACGCTTCAGACATTCGGAGGGGATCTCTATGTGGGCGTTATGACAGTCATCAACTCCCTGCGGGAGGTGGCGTCCATGCCGGTGCAGGGCGTCACAAACAGCGCCCAGCCGGTTATGGGCTTTAACTATGGGGCTAAGGAGTATGGACGGGTGAAAAAGGCGATCGTGTTCACCTCCCTGTTCTCCATAGCCTATACCACGCTGGCATGGGCATTTCTCCACGGATTTCCGGAGTTCTTCATCAGGATTTTCAACCAGGATCAGGCCCTTATCGAGGCGGGAGTTCCGGCGCTTCGTCTGTATTTCTTCGGGTTTTTCATGATGTCTCTGCAGTTTGCGGGGCAGGCTGTTTTTGTGGCGCTCGGAATGTCAAGGCAGGCCATTTTCTTCTCTATTTTCCGCAAGGTAGTGATTGTAGTGCCGCTTACGCTGCTGCTGCCGTCTGTGTTCGGGATGGGGACGAACGGCGTGTTTCTGGCAGAGCCGATCTCGAACTTTATCGGCGGGGCTGCGTGCTTCGGAACCATGCTTCTTCTTGTATGGACAGAGCTGACAAGGCGGGAGCGAGCTAAAACAGTATAACCGCCGGTTATACTGTTATTCGATTTGCGAAAAAAGACAGTATATTATTGACAATTTAAGTGCCTTAGCCGATAATGTTTATAACACAATCAGACGGAACGCAGATTTGTGAATCTGCGGTTAGAGAAAGGAAGCGAGGGCCCATGTACAATATAAGAATTGAGAAAACGACCGCGCCGAAGCAGAAGCCGGCAGCAGATGATCCATTAAAATTTGGGACCATTTTTACTGATCACATGTTTGTATGCGACTATATTGAGGGACAGGGATGGGTAGATCCCAGGGTTGTGCCCTACCAGCCGCTCTCTCTGGATCCATCCTGTATGGTATTCCATTACGGACAGGAAATGTTCGAGGGACTGAAAGCATACAAGAGCGAGGACGGAAGGACGCTTTTATTCCGCCCTGACAAGAACTGGGAGAGGGCCTGCAACAGCAATAAGCGTCTCTGTATGCCGGAGATTCCGAGGGAGCTGTTTCTGGAGGGGTTAAAGGAGGTAGTCAAGATCGACCGTGACTGGATTCCCACAAAGCCGGGAACCTCTCTCTACATCAGACCGTTTATGTTTGCAACGGATCCGTTCCTCGGAGTGCGGCCGTCAGATACCTATAAATTCCTGATTATTCTCTCCCCGGTGGGCGCCTACTATGAGAGCGGCCTGGACCCGGTGAAGATCTGGATTGAGGACGAGTATGTGAGAGCCGTGAAGGGCGGAATCGGAGAGGCCAAGACGGGAGGAAACTATGTGGCATCCCTGGCAGCTCAGGTGAAGGCCCACGACGAGGGCTATGCCCAGGTTCTCTGGCTGGACGGCATAGAGAGAAAGTATATCGAGGAAGTCGGCGCCATGAATATCTTCTTTAAGATTAACGGCACAGTGGTAACGCCCAAGTTAAACGGAAGCATTCTTCCGGGAATCACCAGGAGATCCGCCATCGAGCTGTGCGAGAAGTGGGGCGTTCCGGTGGAGGAGCGCAGAATTTCCGTGGAGGAGATTGTGGAGGCAGCCAGGACAGGAGCCATGGAGGAATGCTTTGGAACCGGAACAGCGGCAGTTGTATCGCCGGTGGGAGAGCTCCGCTATGAGAATGAGAAGATGGTGATAACGGGAGGCAAGATTGGCCCTCTGACCCAGAAAATCTACGATACCATTACAGGCATCCAGTTAGGCAAGCTGGAAGGCCCGGAGGGATGGAGCGTAGAGGTTAAGTAGAGTTAAAAAAGCAGAGAAAAGAAAATCTGTTCTCTGCACTTGACAAAACACAAACCGATGATATAATCAAGAAAGAAACAGAAGCATTTTACAGAGAAACACGTTGAGAAGAAGAGTAGGGCAAGGGAGCTGTCCAGAGAGAGGCGCATATGGTGGAAGCGCTTTACAGGGAGTTTGTCTGAAAACCATCTTTGAGTGTCCCTTAATCGGGAACGGTGATTCCGTTATCATCACAAACGAGAGGCATAAGGCAGAACTGCTTTATGCAAGGAGGGTGGAACCGCGAGTATATCGTCCCTTGCCGTGCGCGCAGCGCATGGCAGGGGATTTTTTATTTAACAGGAAACTTCGTTCCCTGTTAAATAAAAACGCTCCGCGGAGATCGCACTGCGGCGGAAAGACTAACTATTAAAAGTCAAGTCTAAAATGAAGATTTTTGAATGAATTG
>NZ_QUJI01000025.1:0-41416 GCF_003480545.1 Clostridium sp. AM29-11AC | reverse complement strand
GACCGGCGCTGCAGGACCGGCAGGTGCCGCAGGTGCTGACGGCGCCACAGGACCTACCGGCGCTACAGGTGCTACCGGTGCCACAGGACCGACCGGCGCTGCGCCTCCATTTAATGGCCTGTATGCGACCAATGTTCCCAGCCAGTCACCGGCTTCCGACGGAACTGCCCTTACCTTCGATACAAACCAGTTAGAGGAGGGCACCGCCGTCACCCACACAGCCAGCAGCGGTGATTTTACCATCAATGAGGCCGGCGTATATCTGATTTCCTATTCGGTTATCGGAACCAACACAACCGCCACCGGCGAGGCGAAGGTGGAGCTTCGGGAAGACGGCACTCAGATTCCTGGAAGTGCAAAATCAGGAACTATCGCCGCTACCAGCAACACAACCACCCTGGCAGCCTCCGTACTCATCAGCGTAGCCGCAACTGCTACAATCACTCTGGTTATGATTGGAACCGGCTTCTCCTTTACGGATGCCGGACTTCTGATTCAGAAGATATCAGATACACCGTAAAAACTGGATATGTACCCAGCGGAGGGACAGCCGCAGTACGCGGCTGTCCCTCCGATTTGCTCACCTGTCTGCAATGAGATTTGGCCGAAAGCATCCCCGGGGCAATCCATATCCACGGGACTCCTTCTATTTGAGGAAAAGAAATTTTCCTGTAAACTGAAAAAACCCCCGCACCTTCCGGTGCAGGGGGCTCTTTCAGTTAGGATTTTGGAATTTCAAAAAGGTTAAAAGGTTTATTACTTTTGTATCGTGCATTTATTATGGTTTTAGTATAACACGGTTCTCCCAAAAATGTTTGTATAGTCTTTAAATAAATTATGAAGTTTTTCTTAAGATTCCACCGCCCCATGCAATAAAACGGCAGTTTTCTGCATTATAGGGACTTTCATCCTCTGCTTTTTACGCCCTCTTCTTTCCCGGCTATCTCCTACAGTACTTTATTAAAGAGATCACAGAAATCAAAGGTTGCATAGTAATCCCTGGGCGTCTCTGCCCGGCGGATCATCTGGACGCTTCCATCCTCCCTTAAAAGGAGCTCTGCAGAGCGCAGCTTTCCGTTGTAATTATATCCCATGGAAAATCCGTGGGCTCCTGTATCGTGGATCACCAGCAGATCTCCTAAGTCAATTTTCGGAAGCATTCTGTCAATGGCAAATTTATCATTATTTTCGCAGAGGGATCCCGTTATGTCATACTTATGGTCACATGGTTCCTTCTCCTTCCCCATCACTGTAATATGATGGTAGGCTCCGTACATGGCCGGGCGCATCAGGTTCACAGCGCAGGCATCCACACCGATATACTCCTTGTGCGTGTGCTTTTCGTGGATAGCCGTTGTCACCAGGCAGCCGTAAGGCCCCAGCATAAAGCGTCCCAACTCTGTGTAAATTGCCACATCGCCCATCCCTGCAGGAACCAGAACCTCCTCGTAAACCTTTCTTACTCCCTCTCCAATCATGAAAATATCGTTTGGCTCCTGATCCGGACGGTAGGGAATTCCGATTCCGCCGGAAAGGTTGATAAAGGCTATCTCTGCTCCGGTCTCCTCCTTCAGCTTGACTGCCAGCTCAAACAGCACCTTTGCAAGCATCGGATAATACTCATTGGTCACCGTATTGCTGGCCAGAAATGCGTGAATTCCAAACCGTTTCGCTCCCTTTGATTTCAGAATCTTAAATGCCTCGAAAATCTGCTCTGTGGTCATTCCGTATTTGGCATCCCCGGGGTTGTCCATGATGTCATTGCTGATCTTGAAAAGCCCGCCTGGATTGTAGCGGCAGCTTATGGTTTCCGGAATATGGCCGATGGCCTTCTCAAGAAATTCGATGTGGGTAATGTCATCGAGATTGATAATTGCCCCAAGGCTGTCTGCCTTCTGAAACTCCTCAAGGGGCGTATCGTTTGAAGAAAACATGATCTTTTCTCCGTCATATTCCATGGCCTCTGCCATCATAAGCTCCGTCAGGGAGGAACAGTCCACTCCGCAGTCCAGTTTCTTTAAAATATCGATGATAAACGGGTTCGGTGTTGCCTTGACTGCAAAGTACTCCCTAAACCCCTTGTTCCAGGAAAATGCCCTCTTTAAGCGCTCTGCATTCTCCCGAATTCCCTTTTCATCATAGAGATGAAAGGGTGTCGGATATGTCTTAGTAATCTCTTTTAACTGTTCCAGTGTCACAAACGGTTTCTTATCCATTCTCTTTCTCCTTATCCTGTTAAAATCCTCCGGCGTTTCTGCAGTCTTTGCCTTTTTCTGTTCTCTCCTGCGCCTTTTATCCGGCATCCGCAAAAACGGCGCGGACTTTCACTGGGAAATGCCGCGCCGCATAAGCCGTTTATCTGATTTCAAAAGTCCGGCTCAGCCTTCCCTCCGGCCTGGCCATCCTGAAGCTGCCTGACTCCGGCCTTTTTATCTGATTTCTGTTGATCTCTATTGACTCCTATTCATTCCTATCGATTTCTGTCTTTAGTCCACCTCAACCACGCGCATGATATTGGTATTAGCTGCCGGAGAATGCCGGCTTGCATAAGTCACAACTCCGGCAGTAGCCACAACCACATCTCCTGCCTTTACGATTCCCTTTTCCTTCAGAATCTCGATAGAAGAGTATACCAGAACGTCGGTGGAATCTGCCCTCTTTGCGTGGAACGGCTTCACCCCCCAGTAGAGCTGCATCTGACGGACCGTTGTCATGCTCGGTGAGAGTCCCACAATCGTCGCGTTGGGACGCCATTTGGAGAGCATTCTCGCTGTAAATCCGCTGACAGAAGGCGCCACAATCGCAGCTGCGCCCAGATCATGGGCTGTGGCTACGGATGAATAGCACACTGCGTTGGAGATATTTTTCTTATTTTCCACACTGACCCTTCTCTGACGATAGGACGAATAGTCCAGATACTTCTCGGAATCTTCCACGATCTGAGCCATCATCTTTACCGCCTCCACCGGGTAGCGTCCCATAGCTGTCTCCCCGGAGAGCATCACTGCGTCTGTTCCGTCATAAACGGCATTGGCCACGTCTGTCACTTCCGCACGGGTTGGACGGGGATTCCTGATCATGGAGTCCAGCATCTGGGTTGCTGTGATAACCGGCTTACAGGCCTCATTGCACTTTCGGATAATCAGCTTCTGTATATGAGGAACCTTCTCTGCCGGAATCTCAACTCCCATATCACCTCGGGCAACCATAATTCCATCGCAGGCTTCCAGGATGGAATCCAGATTTTTGATACCCTCTGCATTCTCAATCTTTGCAATAATAAGCATATTGGAACCATGCTTATCCAGAATCTCACGAATCTCACGGATTGCAGATGCATTTCTGACGAAGGAGGCCGCGATCATGTCAAATCCGGCCGTGATTCCAAAGAGGATATCCTCCTTGTCCTTGTCGGTCAGAGCCGGGAGCTTAATTTCCACATTTGGTACATTGACTCCCTTCTTCTCCCCAAGCTCACCTCCATTGATGATTCTGCAGACAATATCATTTCCCCTTACTTCTTCCACATCCAGCTCAATCAGTCCGTCGTCAATAAGGATCTGATTTCCCGGCACCACATCAGCGGGAAGCCCTGCATAGTTGATAAAGCCTCTCCTGTCGTCACCCACGATTTCATCTGTGGTGAGCGTATAAAGTTCTCCCGCCTTCAGAGTGACCTTCTTTCCGTCCTTCAGATTTCCCGTGCGAATCTCCGGACCCTTGGTGTCAAGCAGGGCTGCGATTGGAAGCCCCAGTTCTTCACGCACACTCTCGAGGATCTTATAGCGGCCCATATGCTCCTCGTAATCTCCGTGGGAAAAATTAAAACGCGCCACATCCATTCCATTTAAAGCAAGCTGTCTCATAATCTCTCTGTCATTGGTGTTCGGGCCCATGGTGCAGATAATTTTTGTCTTTTTCATCCTGTTATATTCCTCCTGTATCTGTTCTCAGCCCCCTCTGGCTGAGCGTTGCAAGTTTCCCCCGTTTTTCCCCATATCTGCTTCGGCAGAAAAGCCGGCGGCTCTGATACTCTCCCCGCTTTAGTCCTCCCTGCGTTTCTCCAAATCCTCCTTTGTCACATGTTTATGCGTATAAAGGTGATCCATACAGTATTCCAAGCCCCCTTCACACTTGGAACAGTAACGGAACTCCAGATTCGGATCGTCTTTTTCAGTCCTGCCGCAGACTGCACAGCGGTGATGCCCAATCTTAATTTTCTGTGCATTGGCAGCCTTCACATTGGATTTGAATTTCTGTTTTCTCCGAATCTCGGAGGGACTGATCTTCCGGTAATTTCTGGTCATAAGGAAGAATACGACAAAATTTAGCAGTGACAGGCCGATACATATTTTGGACACAAACCCGCCAAAAATAAAGTCATACAGAAATTCTGCCCCGATAAAAATACCCAGCCACGATGCCTTGATCGGAATGACAAAGTACAGGCGGAACATCAGATTCGGAAATGTCACCGCAAAGGCCAGAAACAGGGAATTATTCAGGTAATAAGTGGTCAGCGGAAATGACAGAGGCACCCCGATCAGTGCCCAGGTGGCAAAATAGAGGATAAATGCCGCTACGATATGACCCAGAATTCCCATCAGGAAATACAGGTTAAAGCGGAAGATTCCCCACACCTGCTCCAGCGTCCGGCCCAGGAAGTAGTAAAGGCTCATGGCAATCGCGCTGAGCAGCACGGAAGTCATGGGATCACTGCTCATAGAAGGCGGACAGATCAAAAAGGTGACAATTCTCCAAATCTGTCCCTGAAGAATCGCCCCCACATCTAACGACAGATACTGAAAATAAATATTGGGGTTTGCCACATAAATGATGAGTCCCATTCCGTACATTATAATAATGTAGTACATCAGGTTGGGAATGGCATATCTCCCGAATTTCTTTTCTAGTTTTCTCAAAAAATTCATATATTTTCCTGCTCTCTCTTTTCTGATCCCTCTGTTGGAATCTTTAGTTCCTTATTATAAATTTAGCCGCCCTCTTTGTCAAATAAATTGTTTTTCCTTCCATACACTTTACATATGCTGATCCCTCTTTTCTCTTTTTTTCGTCCGCTGCTGCCTTCAGGAACCCGCCGAGGCACGATAAAAACAGTTCCTCACATCGGAATTTTCCTCTAGTGCAAAATTAATGATTCTAACCTTTTTTTTACAGCATTTTAACGCAAATAATCAATTGTATTCTTTCTTATTCTATGTTAAAGTATAGCCGAATAAACGTGTACTACAAAGGAGGGACGGGGATTAGCCCCGGTTAATATATGAAATCCTGTAAAAGACTGGGAATCGATATCGGTTCCACTACCGTAAAAGTCGCGATTATCGACGATGACAACCGCATTCTGTTTGCCGATTACGAACGCCACTTTGCAAACATCCAGGAGACCCTGGCCCTGCTCCTTTCACGGGCAGTGGAGGTTCTCGGAGACATGGAACTCTATCCCATGATTACCGGCTCCGGCGGACTTACCCTCTCCAGTCATCTGGAAGTGCCGTTTGTCCAGGAAGTCGTTTCTGTGGCATCTGCCCTACAGGACTATGCTCCCCAGACGGACGTAGCCATTGAGCTCGGCGGAGAGGACGCGAAAATTATCTACTTTACCGGAGGCATTGATCAGAGAATGAACGGCATCTGTGCAGGAGGAACAGGCTCCTTCATCGATCAGATGGCTGCCCTTCTCCAGACTGACGCTTCCGGACTGAACGAATACGCAAAAAATTACAAGGCCATTTATCCCATCGCTGCCCGCTGCGGCGTGTTTGCGAAATCGGACATTCAGCCTCTCATCAACGAGGGCGCTACAAGGGAGGACCTTGCCGCCTCCATCTTCCAGGCCGTAGTCAACCAGACCATCAGCGGACTGGCCTGCGGAAAACCTATCCGCGGTACTGTCGCATTCTTAGGCGGACCGCTTCACTTCCTGTCCGAGCTTCGGGCAGCTTTTATCAGAACCCTAAACCTTGGACCGGACAGAATTGTTGCCCCTGATCACTCTCACCTGTTCGCAGCCGTCGGCGCTGCCATGAATTCAAAATGCGAAGTCAGCATGAATGCATCATCCATGATTGAGCGCCTCAAAAAGGGCATCAAGATGGATTTTGAGGTCAACCGTATGGAGCCTCTCTTCGAAAATGAGGCCGCCTATGAGGAATTTAAAACGCGCCACGAGAACCACTGCGTCAAAAAAGGTGACTTGTCAACTTATAAGGGAAACTGCTTCCTGGGAATCGACGCAGGATCCACCACCACCAAGGTAGCCCTCGTCGGCGAGGACGGAACTCTGCTCTACAATTTTTACAGCAACAACAACGGAAGTCCTCTGGCCACAGCTATACGCGCCATGAAGGAGATCGATGAGAAACTCCCTGAGGGCGCCCACATCGTCTACTCCTGTTCCACCGGATACGGCGAAGCGCTTTTAAAAGCTGCCTTCATGCTGGATGAGGGGGAGGTTGAAACCATCTCCCACTACTACGCTGCAGCCTTTTTTGAACCGGATGTGGACTGTATTTTAGACATCGGCGGCCAGGATATGAAGTGTATCAAGATCAAGGACGGAACAGTCGACAGCGTTCAGCTCAATGAGGCCTGCTCCTCCGGCTGCGGTTCCTTCATTGAAACCTTTGCGAAATCTCTGAACTACAGTGTCATCGATTTTGCAAAAGAAGCCCTGTTTGCGAAAAATCCGACGGATCTGGGAACCCGCTGCACGGTATTCATGAATTCCAACGTAAAGCAGGCCCAGAAGGAGGGCGCATCTGTAGCCGACATCTCTGCAGGTCTCGCCTACTCCGTTATCAAGAACGCGCTGTTTAAGGTAATCAAGATCACAAACGCCTCCGATCTGGGAAAGCATGTGGTAGTTCAGGGCGGAACCTTCTACAACGACGCAGTGCTCAGAAGCTTCGAGAAAATCGCGGGCTGTGAGGCTGTCCGCCCGGATATTGCCGGAATCATGGGAGCCTTCGGAGCCGCTCTCATTGCCAGGGAGCGCTATGACGCCTCCAGGGAAACCTCCATGCTGCCGATGGAGAAAATTTTAAATCTCTCCTACAAGACCAGCATGACAAGGTGCCAGGGCTGCACCAACCACTGCGTTCTGACGATCAACCGTTTCGACGGCGGACGCCAGTTCGTAACCGGCAACCGATGCGAGCGCGGCCTCGGACATTCAAAGAAAAAGGAGGATATTCCAAACCTCTTTGATTACAAATTTCACCGGATGTTCGACTACGAGCCTCTGACTGCCGATGTGGCAAAACGAGGAACAGTCGGCATTCCAAGAGTGCTGAACCTCTATGAGAACTATCCGTTCTGGGCCGTATTTTTTAAGAAGCTGGGCTTTCGGACTGTCCTGTCTCCCCAGTCTACGAGAAAGATTTACGAGCTGGGAATCGAATCTATCCCCAGCGAGTCTGAGTGTTATCCTGCCAAACTGGCCCACGGCCATGTAGAATGGCTGATAAAACAGGGCGTCAAATACATATTTTACCCCTGTATTCCTTATGAGCGAAACGAAATGCCGGAGGCCGGAAACCATTACAACTGCCCGATGGTTACTTCCTATGCAGAAAATATCAAGAACAACGTGGAGGAGCTCCACGGAAACGAGATTCTGTTCAGAAACCCATTCATGGCCTTCACCAATGAGGAGATCCTGACAGACGCTCTCGTAAAGGAGTTTACAGAGCAGTTCCAGATTCCGGAAAAAGAGATACGCGAGGCGGCCGGTGAAGCCTGGAAGGAGCTTCTCGCATCCAGGAAAGATATGGAGAAAAAGGGAGAAGAGGTTCTCAGGTGGCTTGTGGACAATAACCGCCACGGAATTGTCCTGGCCGGACGTCCCTACCATGTAGACCCTGAGATCAACCACGGAATTCCGGAGCTTATCACCTCCTACGGCTTTGCCGTGCTGACAGAGGACTCGGTATCTCATCTGGGAAATGTGGAGCGTCCCCTCATCGTCACCGACCAGTGGATGTACCACTCCCGCCTGTACGCAGCCGCAAACTTTGTTAAAACTCAGGAAAATCTGGATCTCATCCAGCTCAATTCCTTCGGCTGCGGGCTGGATGCAGTGACAACGGATCAGGTAAACGATATTCTGACTCACTCGGGAAAAATCTATACCTGTTTAAAAATCGACGAGGTAAATAATCTGGGAGCCGCCAGAATCCGAATCAGGTCTCTGATCTCGGCGATCCGTGTCAGGGAGAGAAAGCACTATCAGCATGATGTGGTCACAAGCGCCTACAGCCGCGTTTTCTTCACCAAGGAGATGAAGAAGGACTACACCATTCTCTGTCCCCAGATGTCTCCGATTCACTTTGATCTGATCGAACCGGCAGTCAGAAGCTGCGGATACAAGCTTGAGGTACTCCAGAATTCTGACCGGACTGCCATTGACACAGGCCTTAAGTTTGTAAACAACGACGCCTGCTATCCGTCGCTGATTGTGGTGGGACAGATCATGTCTGCCCTGCTGTCCGGAAAATACGATCTGAACCGTACGGCCATCATTATGAGCCAGACAGGAGGAGGCTGCCGTGCGTCCAACTATATTGGATTTATCCGCCGTGCCTTAGAGCGGGCAGGGATGCCGCAGATACCTGTTATTTCCCTGAATGCCAACGGCATGGAGACAAACCCGGGCTTCTCTTTTACACTGCCGATGGTAATCAAGGCTCTGCAGGCTGTAGTCTACGGAGACGTGTTCATGCGGGTTCTCTACGCCACAAGGCCCTATGAGGCAAAACCCGGAAGCGCAGACGCTCTCCATGAGCAGTGGAAGGAGAGATGCATTGCTTCCCTGACAAAGAAAAAGCCGTCCATGAAGGAATTCAGCAGAAACCTTCGTGGAATCATCTCTGACTTTGACACACTCGCCCGGAGGAATGCGGTGAAGCCGAAGGTGGGAATTGTAGGCGAGATCCTGGTTAAATTCTCCCCTCTGGCAAACAATCACGTAGTGGACTTGCTGGAGAGCGAGGGCGCAGAGGCCGTGATGCCGGATCTGCTTGACTTCCTCCTCTACTGCTTCTACAACTCCAACTTCAAGGCAGAAAACCTGGGAGGAAAGAAGTCCACTGCATGGCTCTGCAATGTGGGAATCCAGATGCTTGAGTATTTCCGCCGCACGGCCAGAAAAGAGCTGGAAAAGAGTACGCATTTTATTCCTCCGGCGCGAATTCACGATCTGGCTGCCATGGCAAAATCTTACGTTTCTCTGGGAAATCAGACGGGAGAGGGATGGTTCCTTACCGGAGAGATGCTGGAGCTGATACACAGCGGCACGAAGAATATTATCTGCACTCAGCCCTTTGGCTGTCTGCCCAACCATATTGTGGGAAAAGGCGTTATCAAGGAGCTGAGGGCCTCCCATCCTGAGGCGAATATTATCGCCGTGGATTACGATCCGGGAGCCAGCGAGGTAAATCAGCTGAACCGGATTAAGCTGATGCTAGCTACGGCGCAGAAGAATCTGAATGCGGAGGCGGCCGCTGAAGCTGCTGCCGCCGGGGAGAGGGCTTAAAAAGGGCTGGCGTCAGAAATCAGAAAAAGGTAAGTTTTCCAGTTCCAGGAAAGTCACTGGAAAACTTACCTTTTTCTTCTTTGCGGCTTTCTTTTCCGGTCGGAAAAATGCAGGAGAGATGTGTTTTGAAGAGCTGTGCCTGGAAAGGAGGATCCGAATAGAAAAACCGGGGCATTTTTCCCCCTTCCCATGGCAGTTTTTTAACAGAAATACTGAATGGAGGAATGGAACGGTGGAGCTTGTAGTAAAACGTTTCAATGAACTGACCCTTTCGGAGCTTTATGATATTTTAAAGCTCAGGGTAGATGTATTTGTGGTAGAGCAGCACTGCGCCTACGGGGAGATTGACGGGAATGATCCGGATGCTATCCATGTGTTTTTCAGGGACAGCGACGGGATTGCCGCATACCTGAGAGTCCTTAACCGGGGAGTATTCTTTCCGGAACCGGCTATCAGCCGGGTGATCTCTGCCAGAAGGAGATGTGGCATCGGAAGCAAACTTCTGCAGGAGGGAATCAAAACGGCTGTGGAAAAGTTTGGAGCGACTTCCATCCGCATTGAGGCTCAGACCTATGCCCGCCCCTTCTATGAGGCTCAGGGCTTTCGCAAGGTTTCCGACGAGTTTCTCGATGCTGGGATTTCCCATATTGAGATGCTGTGGGAAAAGCCTGACTCCTTTTAACAGACTGCAAAAGCCTCATTCAGGCTGAAAAACGGCTGCTTCTGAGGCCCTGTTTTTCGGGGCTGACAGAAACTTTGAAGATTCTATGAATAATTGTTTAACAGCCTTTTAATAAGTCATTACGATTTTTTTAATGACAAACCGCAATTCTTGTGATAAAATAAAGAAGGATTGGAGGTTCTTACAATGGGTTTCAGAAATTTTGCCTGTACGCTTGTACTGACGTTTTCATTTGCCGGCACAGCTTTTGGGGCTGATGCTGCGGCAGTTCCGCAGACACTTTCCGCTGACATGGTAACGACTGCTTCTAACGAGGCGGTTCCTTTGACCGGTTCTAAGGTTATCACAGATGAATTTTCCTTCGAGGTTCCCGAACGGTGGGCCGGAGAATGTGTAATTATTCAGAATGATGAGGGACTGGACATGTATGACAAGGAGTCCTATGAAGCTGACGGTTCAGGACTTATGTTCTCCATTGTCCGCTGCAGCGACGACAGTTATACATCACTGGAAAGCTACTCCATTCTCGGATTTTGCGGAAGCGACACCTTTATCCTGGACACATCGGAATCAGAAAACGACAATAAGAGCTTAAAAAAAGGCTTAAGAGAGCTGCAGAGCAGTTTCGTCGCCGTAGTGGGCGAAGGACAGTAACACTTTTCCTGAAACCAGTGAGATACTTTCCATCTGCTCCCAAAATTATCAACAACCCTTTCTAATTTACAAGAGAAAAGGCCGCAGGAGGCTTGATAGGTTCCCCCTGCGGTCTTTTCTTTTACTCTCCTTTTCTCTTTATTTTCTTTATTTCTGACGTTTTATATGCCTTTGATCTCCCACCTGTACGCGGAGATGGCCTGGCTGAGGGCAATGGACGCGGCCTCTCTGTCCGCTTTTTTCTCCTGGTAGGAAGCCACTCCCTGAAGGTAATCCTGTCTGGAAATCATTCCCGACTGATACTTGGTCTCAAGGGCATCCCGCTCCTTCTGGGCGCTCTGGAATGCCTGACCGGCAGCATCATACGCCTCACGTTTTGCGATCATATCGCTATAGAGCGCATCCATGGTGGAATTTTTTTCTCCCTTCGCCTCCTCTATCTGCTGGGTCCTGAGGCTGCTGGCCGCGCTTCCTCCCGCCTGGGATTTTCGCAGTGCCTGAATGGATTCATCTGAGGTTATGGCGGTCTTTTTATCTTCCTCCAGCTGAAAGGTATCAATGACAGACGGATCAGGCTCCGGGAGCGTTCCTATCTCCAATCCTTCTGCGTTTCGTCCAATCATGGCCGCCAGCTGCCGTTTCAGACTGTCCTCGCTGTCCCTGGCCGACTGCAGAGAAATCTGGGCGCTCAGCAGACTCTGCTCTGCTGTCAGCAGTTCCTGCTGGGTTGTCATTCCGGCTGCATACATTTTCTGTGTCTTTTCATAAGCTGCCCTGGCGCTTTCTTCCTGTTTTTCGGCGGTCTCTCTCTGGGCCCGCATCTGGTTATAGCTTGCCATAAGGGTCTGAGCTGTCTTCACCATGGTGTTGACAGACTGGTTCAGACTCTTCTGACCGCTCACTCCCGTAAGTCTGCGGATTGTCCGATTCATCTGAGCGATGGAGGTTCCAAGCTGATCTGCATTTGACTCATACTGGGCGATCAGAGCATCACTTCCGTCCTCCTCCTTCAGATCCCCGGCATTTTCTGTCATCTCCTGCTTTGCAGCCGCCAGAGACGAAAGGGCCTCCTGATAGATCTCCAGATCGGTGTCGTAGGAGCCGATGGCTGCTTTTACGGTAGGATTTCCCCTCCTTATAAGCTCCTCCAGCTCTCCGTATTCAATCTGGCTGTCCGCCAGTTCCTCCTCTGAAAAAGCAGCTTCTTCTGCCTGGGAGCCGCTTTCAGTCCCGGAGCCGGCGGACGCATCATCCCCTCCTTCTGCTGAGACTCCAGGGCCGACGGCCAAAGCTTCCTCCTCAGTCTGCCCGTCGGCTTCACCTGCCTTCCCTTCTCCCTCAGCCTGCCGCTCCAGCTGCGTCTGTGTCACCTCCAGAGATTTGGCGGCCTGAACGGGCAGTGTCCAGACCACAGACAGCAGAAGGATACTTCCAGCCAGCCATCCCCCTTTTCCTCTTCCCATCACTTTGCGCATATGGCATTTCCTCCTAATCTGCGTCTATGAAGCGCTGGCCAGACCGTTCACTGCCCATTCATAGGCAAGCTGCGCACTCAGCAGGCTGTAGGCCGCTGTCTGCTTTGCCGTTTTCGCATCCTCATAGGAATAGACCTGTTCCTGGTAGCTGTTGGCACTGATCGTGCCGGCCGCCTTTTTCCGTTCTGCTGTCTGCATCTGCTGTTCAGAAAGAGCCAGCTGGTTTACGGCCTGTTCATACTTGTTTTTGGCCAGAAGAAGACTCTGGTAGGCGCTTGTCACATTGGACTTTATGGTCTGTTCCCCGCTCTTTACCTGCTCTGTATACGTTTCTTCATTTGTACTGGATCTGGAATTCTGCAGCTTCTTTTTCAGGATTTTCAGATCGTAGTTATTCTCCAGGGCCTTGTTCAGATCCTCTTCCAGGTTAACGGTCTGAACAGCGTCCAAATCCGGCTCCGGCAGCTCTTTAATCTCCACCTCATCTCCATAATTCCACCCCAGCATCCGGATTAGAGAGTCTCTCGTCTCATTCAGACTGCTCTGGGCGGAGGTAATGGATGACTGCGCTGTGAGAACCGCCTCACTGGCATTTAAAAGTTCCGTCTGTGTAGCAGTACCGGCAGCCACTTTGGCTGAAACTGTCTGTTCATTCTGCTTCGCCTGCTCCAGAGCGCGGTTCAGGGATTCCAGATTGGCAGTACTGCTCCAGTAGGAGATCATCAGGCTCTGGGCCTGGTTTACCAGGCTCTTCTCTGTCTTTGTATACCCCCACCTCACCGTGTCCTCATCGTCCACATTGTTGTCACCCCGCTCCACCATATTGTCCGCCTGCTGCTCACTGCTGATATAGCTGGAAAGGGCTGATGCATATCCCTCTGAGTCAGAATCCAGCTCCGGAAGGTTCCCATAGATTTCATCTGCAGAGTCGTAATATTCCTGTGCCACGTCATCCCTGTCTTTTCCCTGATAATCCTTATAATCAATGTTATTCTGCTTCACCGTACTGTTGTACTCATGGATCAGCTCGTCTATCTCTCCAAATTCCAGTGTGTCATCCCTGATAGACGCCCACTCCTCCTCCGTATAGGCAAAAGGGGGGCTATCCGCAAAAGCGCACATGGGAAAAACTGTACCTGCTAAAAGAGCCATTCCTACTGCCCAAAGCGCCGCTCTGTATCTGAATTTTCTCATAATTTATACTCCTTTTGCAGTGCCTCTGCCAGGACTGTACCGAGAAGCTTTTCCATCCTCTTTCTTCTGCCAGTTTCCGGTTCGTTCCGTCCTCTGCAGAGGCCATACCTTTTCTCACTGTTCCGTTTGTCTCATATTCAGCCGACACCGGCAAAGCCTAGTCAATATCCCAGCCGTTATATGCCTTTGGCTTTCGGTTCATCAGCGCGTAGTAGACAGGGAGCATGAAGAGGGCTACAAACAGTCCCACTGTCAGTCCTCCAATATCCACTACCGCAAGTCCCTGAGTCGTAGAACCGCTGCTTCCAATAGCCATTGCCATAGGCAGCATGCCAAGGATCGTAGTAAGGCTGGTCATCAGCATCGGGCGAAGCCTCGTAGCTCCCGCTTCAATCATGGCTGTCTCCATATCCATCTCCATCCGGTACTGGTTCACCGTATCCACATAGAGGATTCCGTTGTTTACAACCGTTCCCACCAGGATCAGAAATCCCAGGATGGAAGTCATACTCATGGTGACCCCTGTCAGCTTCAGAAAGCCAAAGGAGCCGATCAGGCTGAACGGAATCGTGGTCATAACCATAAAGGAGAACTTGGGAGACTCAAACTGCGCCGCCATTACAACGAAGAGCAGGAACACCGCCGTTGCAATCGCTGTATAGAGGGCTGAAAATTCTTCCTCCATCATCTGATCCGTGCTGCTCGTTCCCCTTTTTATAGTTCCTGTCAGATTCGGCGCAATCACCTCGCTGTCAATCTCTGCAGACACATCCTGGCCGGTGTAATCGCCGCTGATGGTTACCTGGTATTCTTTATCCTCCCTGCTGATGGATGACGGGCTGTCTTTAAAGATTACCTCTGCCACATCTGTCAGGGCAACAGAGCTTCCATCCTGTGCCGTCAGCGTAATATTTTTCATCTGATCAATGGTCCGGTACTCATCTTCCGGGTACTCAACCTTTACATCTATATCCTGCCCATCCACAGTAAGAGTCGTGGCTGTGGTGCCGCTCAGTGCATTGTTTACCGAAGAACCGATGGAAGAAGCGCTCAGACCATACTTCTCAGCCATCAGAGAATCTACCTTGATGGTGACAATGGGAGCATTGTTTTCATAGCTGGAATGGACGTTGATAATGTCGTCCCTGGCGGTGAGCTCCTCCACAATCTTGTCGCTGACTTCTTTCAGCTCGTCATACTGGGTTCCCTTAAGAATCACCTCGTAGCCGCGGCTTCTCTGCATAAAGCTCATAGAACTTCCCGCTGTGACGTCGATGCTGAAATTTTCAATGTCTGTCATCTCCTCCTGCCACAGATCTGCCAGCTCCTGGGTTTCCATGGTTCTGTCATCCTTCAGATAGGCTGTTACGCTTCCGCTCTGGTTATTATACCGAAGCATGTAGGAATCCACGTTCTCATTGGAAGATACTATCTGCTCGATCTCCTCGAGAGCCGTGTCTGCCTTTTCATCCAGAATGCCCGGACGGGCCTCAATGTCGATGCTGATCTGTGCCGTATCGTCAGCCGTGATAAGCTCTGTCTCCATTCCTGAGGCCAGATAGACAGTGGCCACAAGCATTGCCACAGATACAGACATAACCATCGCCTTGTGTCTTAAAAGTCTTTTCATGATCCTGCGGTAGAGGTCCTGCAGTCTCTCCACCGGCCTGGACAGGACAGCCCCCTCCTTCTCTCTCGGCTTATACACAACGTAGCACAGAGGCACGACCGTCACGGCAGAGAGCAGAGATGCTATCATACAGAATACTACGGTAAAGCCCAGAGGGCCGAACATCTGTCCTGACATTCCCTGAAGGGATGCCAGCGGAATAAATACGACACAGGTTGTAGCCGTACCGCCGATGATCGACGCGAACACCACATTGGTTCCCTGAAGAGCGGACTTTGCATAACCCACAATTCCCTTATCCCAGTTTTCTTTCGTAACCCTGAAGCAGCTTTCCAGAACGACAATGGAGTTATCTACCATCATTCCAACTCCCAGGGTCAATGCGCTCATGGTGATGACATTCAGCGAAAAGCCTGCCGAGGTAATCGCGATCAGCGATAACAGGATCGAAGTAGGGATAGAACTTCCGACAATCAGGGAAGCCTTCACATCTCCAAAGAACAGGAAAATAATAATCATCGAGATTACTACCGCCAGGATCATGGTTACCGCCACATCCTTTAAGGAGTCCAGGATCGTGTCCGCAGAATCATTTACAATCTCAATAGTCAGATCAGAATCATCTGCCGTCAGAGTTTCTATGGTCTCTTTTACGGCGTTGGAAACCTCCATGGCCGTGTTGCTCTGGTTTTTAGTGATGGAAATGGAGATTGTTTCCTGTCCGTCATATCGGGATATTCCTCCCTGCTCCTCCTTGGCCTCCGTAATGTTCGCAACATCCTGCAGCATAATAATCTCGCCGGATGAGGTTGTGATGGGAACAGTCTTTAAATCCTCCATCTCCTCTGTCTCCAGTGAGGTGGTGACAGACAGCTCCAGATTTCCCACCACTGTGTCTCCTGACGGAGATGACAGGTTTGCCGCCTCAATAGCCGAGGTGATCTGGGACATGGTTACCTTGTACTGGGCCATCTTTTCTGAAATCAATTCAACCTTGATATATTCCGACGAACCTCCTGTAGCCTCCACAGAGGCCACCGATGTGATTTTTTCCAGCTCAGGAACGATTTTCTGATCTACATAGTCATACAGATTGCTCTGTGTCCTGTGGCTGATGGACAGCATCATAGTGGTACTGGCATCCATACTCATTTCCATCACCGTCGGTTCCTCCGCGTCATCTGGAAGCTGTCGTTCAATGCTGTTCATCTTCTTTGTTAAATCGCTGTATGCCTCATCCATATCTGTGCCGTAGTCGTATTCCAGCATAACCATAGATGAACCGTCACTGGATGTAGAGCTGACGCTCTTCACTCCCTCCAGGGTACTGACCTCATCCTCTATGGGCTCTGTCACCAGCTCACAGATGTCCTCAGGACCCGCTCCGTCATAGCGGGTGCTTATAATCAGCATGGGAGTCTCCATCTCCGGCATCTGCTCCAGAGTGGCATTAAATACAGAAGAAATACCGAACACCAGCAGACAGAGCAGCGCCATAACGATCGTAACCGGACGTTTCAGGACAAATTTTGTAATTCCCATAATGGCCTCCTTTTCCTACCTTTCCTCTGCGTCCGCTACCGGTTCCAGGGGCAATGCGTCTGACGGGGAAAGCGGCTGTTCCCTGCCGTCTGTCTCTTTGTCCGCCGTCTCCTCTGTCTGCATATCCGCGTCTGTACCTGTGCCCTCGCTGTCATCTTTGAGCTTTACCGTACTTCCCTCATATAGCTCCGAGCTCCAGGTGCTTATCACCAGGTCATTTTCTGTGAGACCTGCCTTGATCTCTGCCAGTTCTGAATCGAAGATTCCCACCTCAACCTCTTTTTTATGTACCGTTCCGTCCTCATAGACATAGACGTTTCCTACGCCGCCGTCAAAGTAAACTGCGTCCACCGGGACCGTCATGGCATCGTGAACCTCCTCAGAAACCACATAGATTTTCACTGTGCTGCCTGTGGGGACCTCATCTGCCTGAGCCATGCTGGCCTTCACCTTAAACATTCCTGTGGCTGCGTCTACCATGCCGCTCACCTCTGTGATGAATCCTCTGTATTCCGCCCCGTCCTTTTCAATCCGTATTTCATCTCCCACTGACAGATTCTTTGCCACGCGCTCTGTCACACTGAAGGACACTCTCTGCTCCCCCTCGCCGGAAATAACACAGAGCTGCGCGCTCACATTCACATTGTCAAATACCTCCACATCACAGCTCTCTACCTTGCCGGCGATAGGAGCGGTCACAGTGCTGTACTCCACCTGGTTTTCATAATTCAGCTTTGCTGATTCATACTGCAGCCTGGCTGACTTTACCTGATTCTGATACTCTTCATACTCCTGGTCGGAAATATCGCCGCCCGCATAGAGAAGCTGCATCCTGTTCAGAGTGCTCTGAGCCTGATCATAGCTGATCTTTGCAGAATCCATGGAGTTTTTAGCTGACTCTACCTGTTTTGTGTCGATGGTCAGAAGCACCTGTCCGGCTTCAACTACATCTCCGGCCTTTACCTGCACAGAAGTGACATCGCCTGACTCCTGAGCGTATACATAGACAACATCTGCCGGTTCCACGGTTCCCGTGACAGCTGTTTCCAGCTTAATATCTCCGCTTTTGGGATACTCCGCAGAAACGGTTGCCACGTTGTTCATCTGCCCCATACCCATGGCTACCGGTGAAGAAGACTTTCCTCCTCTTCCTGCCAGAAAGGCAGCGGCAGCTACTGTAAAAATAGCCGCCGGGATCACTATCTTTTTTTTCCGTTTCAGCAAATCTGCCGCTGAATACAGTTTTTCTCTATTCATGTCTGTTCTCCTTCCTTCTCGCCTGCACTTCTGAAGGCGAGCCTGAGCCCCGTATTCTCTCTCGGTGACTGTTTGCGCTAAAGTATAGCACCTCAATTTTAAATGAACTTTAACCTTATATAAACTGAATGTGAACTTACATTTAAAATTCTGTGTTCTCCTGCTATTACAAAGTCCACGCAAAACACACCGCGATATGCTGTTTCGTTTAAAGAAAATTAATAATCCTGTGGTATACTTATGGTGAAACCGGCAGACAGCCTGGTGGGAAAGCGCTGATGGGAGACAGAAACTGCCTCCACCATGTTCAGCCTGACTGCTCTGCTGCCGGCAAAATGACTGTGATAAGAGGTGAATCCAATGTTTAATATTCTTGTAGTAGAGGACGATATGAAACTGAGAAATCTTTTCTGCACTGTACTGCTGAATAACGGCTACTGTGCCATCCCTGCTGAGAGCGGGCTTGCTGCTCTGAAAATTCTCGATACTGAGTATGTGGATCTGATTATCTCCGATATTATGATGCCCGGTATGGACGGATATGAGCTGATTGAGACACTGCGGGTCAGCGGCTACACCCTGCCAATTCTGATTATTACTGCCAAAGAGCGGTTTGAAGACAAACAAAGGGGCTTTCTGGCAGGCACTGACGATTACATGGTAAAGCCCATTGATGTCAATGAGATGGTTCTTAGAATCGGCGCCCTGTTAAAGAGAGCCAGGATCTCCACAGAGCGGAAAATTATCTGCGGAAAAACGGTATTAAATTATGATGCCCTGACAGTCACTTTCAACGGAGAGGAGCTTCTGCTGCCCCAGAAGGAATTTTACCTTTTATACAAACTGATGTCCTATCCCAACAAAATCTTTACCCGCCAGCAGCTGATGGACGAAATCTGGGGCGTGGATTCCCAGTCAGATGAACGGACGGTGGACGTACATATTAACCGATTAAGAGAACGCTTTAAGGACTGCGATGATTTTCAGATTCTCACAGTCCGCGGCCTGGGATACAAGGTGGTGAAACAGGAGCCATGAAACAGATAAAACAGCATACATCTCCTCTGAAATTTTATATTATCCTGATAACCTTCATCAGCACTGCCGTGACTCCAATGCTGATTGGGTGGATATTCCTTCTGATCAGTAACTGGAGCGGCGATTACGGCCCCAGCCCTTATTTTCCGCTCTTTACCATGCTGGTGGAAAGCCTGCTGGCCGGTATCGTTTTGACCCTCCTTGTGAACCGGCTTCTGCTGTCGCCGTTAGTGAGCTTCAGCGATGCCATCAAGAAGGTGGCAACCGGCGACTTCTCCGTGCGCGTTAAAACCGACTACTCGTTTCCGGAGCTTGGACAGCTGGCCGGACATTTCAACAAGATGGTTCAGGAGCTGGGAAGTATAGAATCCCTGCGCAATGATTTCGCAGCAAATATTTCCCATGAATTCCGGACACCTCTGGCAGCTATCGAGGGATACACCACCCTGCTCCAGGATCACTCTCTTACGGAGAAGGAACGCGATGAATATATACATATTATCATTGACAGTGTACGCCAGCTCTCCAGCCTGTCCGGGAATATTCTGGCCATGTCGCGTCTGGAAAAACAGGAGATTGTGACGAATAAGACGCGCTACTGCCTCGATGAGCAGCTGCGCCAGGCAATCCTCCTTCTGGAACCTCTCTGGGACGAGAAAAAGCTGGATCTGGACATTGATATGGAAACTGCCTGGTATTATGGAAATGCCGACATGATCATGCAGGTCTGGGTAAATCTTCTTCACAACGCCATCCAGTACACGCCAAAGAACGGAACGATCCGTGTCTATCTGAAAAATGAGGGCTCTCTGATTCGCGTTTCCATCCAGGACACCGGGATCGGAATGGATGAAGCTACCATAGCCCATATTTTTGACAAATTTTTCCGCAAGGATAAAAACAGCTCCTCCGGCAACGGCCTTGGCCTTCCCATGGTTAAGCGGATTCTGGAGCTGAGCCACGGCTTCATTACTGTGGAAAGCCGCCCGGATGAGGGTTCCTCCTTTACGGTCACCCTCCCTGTCGAAGCTCCTGCCGATTAGACGAAGCATGTCAATTTTGCAGAAACGAAAGAAGGGCTCTGATTTTGAAATGCGTCTCAGGGCAGATGTTTATTTCCGCCCCGGACTTGCCTTTTCATACAATCCGTATCTTTGCTGCAGGCAGGTTATCTTAAACAAAAAACTGTAACAATATGAGCGCCGCCGGCATAAAGCCTTCTTCAGGAAGGTATGAACCTGCCGTCCTCTCTCATATTATTACAGTTTTTCATTTTCTATATAACAGCGAAACCTGTCTCTTCGCTACTCCTTGGCTGTCTGTGAGCCATGCAGATAGGCAGCATACATCTGAGTAGTGGCCATATCCGAATGTCCCAGTATCTGCTGCACTGCCTTCATGTCTGCTCCGCTGCTGATCAGATGAGCGGCAAAGGAGTGGCGCAGCGTGTGAGGCGTGATGTCCGTCTGGATCCCCGCCTTTTCCCCGTAATATTTGATAATCTTCCAGAAGCCCTGACGGCTCATCTGTCCTCCGCTGCAGTTTACAAACAGCCAGTCTGACTCTTTCTTTTTCGTAAGCTCCGGCCTGGAATTTTTCAGGTAATCATCCAGCGCTTTTTTCGCCACGCGGCCAAAGGGGATCGTTCTCTCCCTGCCGCTGTCGCTGCAGGTAATAAAGCCGATGGTCATATTAATGTGATGCAGATTCAGGTTCATCAGCTCTGAAACCCTGATTCCTGTAGCGTAGAGAAGCTCCAGCATAGCCTTGTCCCGTATCTCCTTGGGGGTTCTGCCGCCCGGCTGGTTTAAAAGTCTCGTAACCTCCTCTACCGAGAGAATAGACGGAGCTTTCTTTTCGATTTTAGGCGCCCGGATCATCTCCGCCGGATTTCTTTTTATATATCCTTCTGTGCTTTCATAATGAAAAAACGCCTTGATCGATGCCAGCATCCGCGAGATAGTTGCGGCAGCCTTCCCCTCCCTCTCCAGAAAAAGAATGTAGGAATCCAGGCTGGTCTTTGTCACTTTTCCAGCCTCTGCCACTCCCCTGTCCGCCATATAGGATGCGAACTGCAGCAAATCACGCCTGTACGAGAGAATCGTATTCTGGGACATTTTTTTTACGTCCCGCAGATATCCTACAAACTTCTCCACCTCATCAAACATACTTTATCCCCTAATCGTTCCGTACTCTTTTGTCAATCCATACCTTTTTTGAAGCTGATAACAGAAACTGAAAAAAACAGAACGGCTTACCTCACCTCTTCCTTTTCAGTCCAAAGGCATGGCTGTGTGCCCCTTTCCATTTTGCTCCTGCCTCAGTCTTTCCTCATAAAACAAGGCAAAAATCCACTGGTATCTACCATTATATATACATTTTTTGATAAAATCAAACACATTTTTCCCACTTTCGACACCTCCTCCTGCTGATTTACATAAAAAATACAAGATATTGTCCTGCTGCATTTTAACAGGGCAATATCTTGAGAAAAAATTTTTTTCTGTTCTCGCAAATTCCATAAAAACCAGCCTTGTTCAGCCTGAAAGAGCTGCCACAACACTTCCTGCCAGTTCCATCCACACAGGATTCAGAAGGGTTTCCGTCAGAGCTCCTGCTGCCGTAAACGCCATCAGAATCAAGAAGGCGGCTCCGTGGGTACGCTTCTCTGTGCTGCTCCCCCACCGGAAAAGAACCAGGAGAACGGGAATATAAAACAGCCATTGTGGAAACAGCGACAGGATAAACAGAGGGAGAGCCAGAAAACCTGCCTGCATAGTCAGGGCGGAAAGTACGGCTGCCATGGAGAAGCCCAGGACTGCCGCCCCGAGACACAGCCCAGCCGTTCCAAACGATGTCATTCCTGCCAGCCACAGGACTGCTGCCTGAATGCATCTCTGAAACATAACTGGAACAGCCTGGGCAGGCTCCGGCTTCACTGAGTATCCTGACTGATGCAGCCATGCCTGCCCAAGAACCCCCATTTCCTCCTGTGTCTGACCGGGAAGCCCGTTCATCCACACACTTCCCGCCAGCGAGGCCGCTGCAAAGCAGAAAAAAAACAGCATAACCGGATGAAAGCGGATCATATCTGAAACACGTCTCATGTGTTAAACCCATTTCCTTTTTTTCATCCTATGCCGTTTTTTTCCGGTCTATGCAGTTTCCGTTTTTTCCTGTCTTCCTTCTTCCGGCACCGCTGGCGCCGCTATTTTCTCTCAGGTCCTCTGCCTCTGTACTTTACTGCGTAGGCCAGGATAGATGCCACTGTTTTTCCATCTGTCATCTTTCCTGCAGCGATCAATTCCAGAAGATCCTCCAGCTCCCATTCCTCCACCTGAATGTTTTCGTCCGGATCCAGATGCTGACGGGAGGGAATCAGGTTTCTCGCCACAAACACGTCGATGGCCTCATCGCAAAAAGCGATGGTAGTGTTGATGCTCAGAAGATATTCCAGATGGTCTGTCCTGAATCCCGTTTCCTCCTCCAGTTCTCTGTACGCGCAGTCAATTTTCGGCTCCTCCGGATAGTCCAGAGCTCCCGCGGGAATCTCCAGCGTATAGCGGTCAAGGGCGTTTCTGTACTGGCGCACCATCAGAAGCTTCCCCTCCTCCGTTACAGCTACCACGGCAGCGGCTCCATTGTGATGGATATAATCCCATTTTGCCTCGTGGCCATTTACCTGAACCGTATCCTGATAAACCTTCAGGATAGTTCCCTGGTATTTTAATTCCCTGTCTATCCGCCTTACGGGAATCTCTTCCTCCTTTGTCTTCTGATCCATCATGTCCATCTCTTCCTCTCCTTCCATTCCCTCATATCTTTTCTGCGGCAGGCTGCAGCCCGGACGATCCCTCGCTGCTTCGCAGAAGCCCGCTTCTTTAGGGCTCTGCACCTGCCTTTTCCTATCTCTTTTTATCTCTTTTTTATCTTAATCTCTCTTTTCCTGTCTCTTTTTATCTTGTATCTCTTTTCTTATCTCATATCAGTGCATTTCTTAAAGCAGGCATCAGCCGCCTTAATTACGGCATTCCTGAATCCGCATTCTTCAAGGGCTGACACAGCTGCAATCGTAGTTCCTCCCGGTGAGCATACCATATCCTTTAATTTTCCTGGATGTTCACCTGTCTCGAGAACCATTTCTGCGCTTCCCATAACCGTGCGGGCGGCCATGCGGTACGCAGTATCCCGGGGAAGTCCGTACTTGACAGCGCTGTCTGCCAGAGCCTCAATAAACATATAGACATAGGCAGGAGAGCTTCCGCTCACACAGACAACTGCGTTCATCAGCCGTTCCTCCACCAGTTCCATGGAACCGAAGGACTCAAAAAACTGACGGATGGTATCCCTTTCCTCCGCAGAAAAACGCTCTGCCTCATAGCACACCCCTGTCACCCCCATTCCAACAAGAGCAGGAGTGTTCGGCATAGCTCTGACAATTCTTCGATCCTGTCCCAGCTTTTCCTTTAAATCCTGGATCGTGACGGAGGGAGCGATTGAGATAATAATTTTTTCCTTTGTCACCGTATCTTTTATATCTGAGAGAACAGCATCATAATACTGGGGCTTAACGGCTAAAACCACATAATCAGCCATAGAGGCGCAGGCTGCATTGTCCGCAGCGCAGGCAACGCCTGTCTCCTCCGATATTTTCTCTGCACGTTTCCGATCCGCATCGGTAAGAAGCAGCACTTCCCTGTCAAATACCTGTAAAAGTCCCTTTAAAATGGCATATCCCATATTTCCCATTCCAATAAAGCCAATCCTTTTCATTTCCATTTCCTCCAATCGCTGTTTCTTTTTTCTGTCTTTCCATCCCCCTGTCTGATACAGGAGGTTTTGATCAGCTGTTTTCATTTTACCTCATATTCGTACCCTGTCAAGAATATGAACACATGAACCGGTTTTTCCCTGTACCCTTGCAGCCGCCCCTCTGAAAAGAAAAAGAGAGGGAACCGCGCTTTCCGGCATCTGCCGAATGAAAGCACGCTTCCCTCTCTCAGAATTAACTGCTCAGAACTCAATTTGCCTTTATCTACTTCGCGTAGTCCGTCACTCTTGATTCGCGAATTACATTCACTTTTATCTGACCGGGGTATTCCAGTTCTGTCTCGATTCGCTTGGAAATTTCCCTTGCCATCAATACCATACCATCGTCGTTTACCTGTTCGGGAATGACCATGATCCGTACCTCGCGTCCTGCCTGGATCGCGTAGGATTTGTCTACTCCCTTGAAAGAATTTGTAATATCCTCCAGCTGTCTGAGACGGTTCGTGTATGTTTCAAGTGTTTCTCGTCTGGCTCCAGGTCTTGCAGCCGAGATTGTGTCAGCAGCCTGTACAAGACAGGCAATCAGGCTCTGCGGCTCCACATCGCCGTGATGGGCCTCCACCGCATTAATCACTACAGCGGATTCCTTGTACTTTCTGCAAAGATCCACGCCGAGCTTTACGTGTGTTCCCTCCATCTCGTGGTCAACAGCCTTGCCTATATCATGTAATAAGCCTGCTCTCTTCGCCGTGCGGACATCTACTCCGACCTCCGCCGCCAAAAGTCCTGCAAGCTGTGCTACCTCTATGGAATGCTTCAGTGCATTCTGTCCGTAGCTTGTCCTGAACTTCATCTTGCCAAGCAGTTTGACAAGCTCAGGGTGAATTCCGTGAATGCCCACCTCAAGCAGTGCAGCCTCACCTTCCTCGCGCATCATGGTTTCTACTTCCTTCTGCGCCTTCTCTACCATCTCCTCAATTCTGGCAGGATGGATTCTGCCGTCTACAATCAGGCGTTCCAGAGCAATTCTGGCAACTTCCCTGCGGATTGGGTCAAAGCCGGAAAGGACAACCGCCTCCGGCGTATCGTCAATGATCAGTTCCACGCCCGTCAGCGTCTCAAGGGTCCGGATATTGCGTCCCTCACGTCCGATGATTCGTCCCTTCATCTCATCGTTTGGAAGCTGGACAACGGATACTGTGGTCTCGGCCACATGGTCAGCCGCACAGCGCTGGATTGCCGTTACCACGTAATCCTTGGCCTTCTTATCGGCTTCCTCCTTGGCCTTTGCCTCCATCTCCTTGATGAGCTTGGCCGTGTCGTGCTTTACATCCTCCTCCACGGATTTCAGAAGATATTCCTTCGCCTGCTCGGATGTAAGACCGGAAATTTTCTCCAGCTCCTGCATTCCCTTCTCGTAGAGTTCCTCAACCTCTGTGGTTCTCTTCCTCAGAGCTTCCTCTTTGGCGTTAAGCCCTGCTTCACGTTTCTCAATCGCTTCTGATTTCTTGTCCAGATTTTCTTCCTTGCTCAGTACGCGCCGCTCATAGCGCTGAAGCTCAGCTCTTCTTTCCTTTGTTTCTTTTTCAAGCTCATTCTTAGTCTTCAGTGACTCTTCCTTCGCTTCAAGGAGAGCTTCTCGCTTCTTTGTCTCTGCAACCTTTAATGCTTCATCTATTATTTCCCTTGATCGTTCTTCCGCACTGCCAATCTTAGCCTCGTATGTCTTCTGGCGGTAATTGACAGCCACAAACCAAGTAATAACAGCAACAATAACAGCCGTAATCAACGGAATTATTACTTGTGGCACAGGAGCACCTCCTTATTTAGTTTTCATTGTACATATCGATACAACACTACAATTTTAAACTGTTTTATACACTATGTCAAGTATAATAGGAAGTGTTTGCTCTTTTTCGTAACTATCTCACAAAGAAAAAAACGCGCTCTGCTCCTCTGTTTTTTGCCCGCAGTGCCAGAAATAGTGAAAATACAGTCAGTACAGATCCCTGAGCTCTGCAATCACCCTGCGCACCGTTTCATAGGAAAAGCCTCTGCGAATCAGGTACGCCACCTGTCTGGCTGTTTCCTTTGGATCGGCATTTTCCGGATCAAAACGCCGCTTTGCAAGGAGCTTTCGCACCTGCTCCTCCTCATCCACAGGGTTTTCTTCCAGCAGGCGGCTGACACACTCCCGGCTGATTCCCTTGCTTTTGAGCGCTGAAGCCAGCTCGGCCCGGCTTTTCCTCGTTCCGTTCAGCTCCACAAAATTTCTGGCATACTCCTCATCGTCAATATACCTGTACTTTTTCAGAAGCTTTATGGTATGATCCACTGCCCGCTCAGGATAATGGCCATCCCGCAGCTTTCTGCGAAGCTCCTCCTCTGTCCTGGCTGAACATTTCAGCCAGTAGACAGCCCTCTCTCTGGCTCTTTTAAATACAATCTCTCTAAGAATCGCTTCATACTGCTCGCAGGAAAGCTCTCCTCCCTCCTCTATGCGGTAGTGTCTGAGCTCCCCGCTGTACAGGGCAAAAGCAAACTCTCCATCCAGAAAAACCTTGCTCCTGCGCCTGTCTATGGGTTCTATCTTGTCAACCTTCATTCTCTTCTACGTTTTCTGTCCGGGCAGGCACCTCAGAAGCAGGCGGCCCGTTTCTCCCTCCCTTCTGCCCTTTGCCTGACTCCCATCCTACTCCTGCTCGTCTCCCAGATCAGGCATGGCCAGCTTTGGCTCCTGTGCATCAGCCTCACGCTCCGCTGAGCCTTCATCGGCAGCAGCTCCGTCCAGACCGTACTTGGCCCTCACCTTGGCCTCTATCTCCTGGCACAGCTCCTGGTTTGCCTGAAGGAAATTCTTTGCGTTCTCGCGTCCCTGTCCAATCTTGCTTCCATTGTATGCGTACCAGGCTCCGCTCTTCTCCACAATATTCTCCTTGGCTGCCAGATCCAGTATATCTCCCTCCTTGGAAATTCCCTTTCCGAACATGATGTCGAATTCTGCCTCCTTAAACGGAGGGGCGATCTTGTTTTTCACTACCTTGATGCGGACGCGGTTTCCCACCATCTCACCGCCCTGCTTGAGGGTTTCGATCCTTCTTACATCCATGCGGACAGATGCATAAAACTTCAGCGCCCGTCCTCCTGTGGTGGTTTCCGGATTTCCGAACATAACACCTACCTTCTCTCGGAGCTGGTTGATAAAGATCACGATACAGTTGGATTTGCTGATAATGGCAGTCAGCTTTCTCAGCGCCTGGGACATGAGCCTGGCCTGAAGTCCCACGTGAGAATCTCCCATCTCCCCATCAATTTCCGCCTTCGGGACGAGGGCTGCCACAGAGTCCACGATGACAATATCGACAGCTCCTGAGCGCACCATGGTCTCGGTGATCTCGAGAGCCTGCTCGCCGTTGTCCGGCTGTGAGATGTAGAGATTATCTATATCGACGCCGATATTCTTCGCATAGACCGGATCCAGGGCATGCTCGGCATCGATAAAACCGGCGATTCCGCCCCTCTTCTGAACCTCGGCAACCATATGGAGAGCTACCGTCGTCTTACCGCTGGACTCAGGCCCGTATACCTCTATGATACGCCCTCTGGGAACGCCTCCAAGTCCCAGGGCAATGTCAAGGCTAAGGGAGCCGGTGGGAACTGTCTCAATATTCATATTGGCTCCTGAGTCGCCCAGTTTCATAACGGAGCCCTTTCCGTATGCCTTCTCTATCTGCGTCAGCGCGGCGTCGAGCGCCTTCAGTTTTTCATCTCTATCCATATTCTCCTCCATAATCTCCAAAATACGAACAAATGTTCTGTTCTCGCTATACCTATCATATTATAGGCAAACTGAAATGTCAACTGTTATTTTAAGAATTTCCCCCAGATTCTGCCGCGGCAGACTATCTCCTCTTCATCGGATCCGCTCATCCCGTTTTCCCTCCTTTCCGGCCTCTTCTGCCTGCAGCAGCCGTCTCTTTCCGTATCTCTGCTCTCGTATATATCTTTTCTTTTCCGCTTGTCACAGCCGGGATAGGCGGAAAACGGAAACATATAAAACTGAATCTGAAAATCTGCCGGAATTCGGCCTTTGGATTGAAATTGAAAGATACGCAGCCGGAACCGGCTGGCGAAAGAAATCTCTGGCTTCTGCTCTGCAGTCATTATACCATATCCTTCGGATATGGCAGCCTCCGGCGGAATTTAGCGCCCGGCTTTCAGCAGTACATGCTGAAACCGGTATGCGCAGGTATAATGCCCGCTCTGCAGTCATTATACCATGCCGAGCTGTCTGGTGTCCAGAAGGGAGCCTGCGGTTTTGTAATTTTTGCAGTTTTAATGCCTGTTTTTCTGTACTGCCGGACTGTCTGCAAATTGTAGCAGGCTTTTAACGGATGTTCTCTTTTGTTTTGTTGACATTCCCTGATGTTCTATATATAATCGTTATGATTATCTGGATTTGCAGATACAATTTATTGTCTGAACGCACAGAGGATTTGACGTATCGGACACATGCTTACTATAAATAATACTAAGGAGTTCCGGCAATGTTAAGCAATAAGGTTTGGGCACTGACCCCGGCTAAAATTATTCTAGGCGGATTTTTTCTGATTATCCTGTGCGGCGGTATCTTGCTGTCGCTTCCGATCTCATCGAGAAGCGGGGAAATGACTCCCTTCATCGACGCTGTTTTTACAGCCACATCGGCAACCTGCGTGACAGGTCTCGTCGTCCATGACACCTCCACCTACTGGTCTGTATTCGGGCAGGCCGTGATTCTTCTGCTGATTCAGATCGGAGGAATGGGAGTTGTGACTCTGGCCATTGCCATCACCATTCTGTCGGGAAGAAAGATCGGTCTGAAGCAGCGTTTTGTCATGCAGGAGTCTATCTCTGCCCCGCAGGTAGGCGGTATTGTCAGGATGACCCGTTTCATAGTCAAATGCACTATCCTTTTTGAGCTTCTGGGGGCTCTCGTGATGGCTGTTCAGTTCTGTCCTCAGTTTGGCATTGTCAGGGGAATCTGGTACTCTGTCTTCCACTCCATATCGGCCTTCTGCAACGCAGGCTTTGATCTGATGGGAGGTACTTCAGGCCCTTACTCCTCCCTGACCAGCTACCGGACAAATCCTTTTATCACCATCCCTGTCATGGCTCTGATTGTCATCGGCGGCATCGGTTTCTTCGTCTGGGATGATATTTACAAACACAGGCAGTCCTACAAGTTCTACAGGCTGCAGACAAAGATCGTTCTCACTACCACCTTTCTGCTGATTCTGATACCGGCGGTTCTCTTCTTCCTGTTTGAGTTCACGCCGCAGCGGTGGGAAGGCTACACGCTTGCTGATCGGATTTATTCGTCAATTTTCCAGTCAGTAACACCCAGAACGGCCGGTTTCAACACGGTTCCTCTGGATCAGCTTTCCACTCAGAGCCAGCTTGCGACGATTATTTTAATGATCATCGGCGGTTCTCCGGGCTCCACAGCAGGAGGTATTAAAACGACCACTTTCGCCCTGGCGGTTCTGTGCATTCTCTCTGTATTTCAGAATCAGGAGGACATCCACTGTTATAAGCGCAGAGTCCCCTATGATATCCTGAGGAATGCGATTGCGATTCTGGTACTCTATCTGTTCCTGTTTCTGTCAGCCAGCTTTCTGATTACCCGGGCTGACGGAGTTTCCATGATGGAGTCCTCCTTTGAAGCAGCCTCCGCCATTGCGACTGTCGGGCTGTCCCTTGGAATCACAGAGGATCTTGGAATTTTTTCTAAAATTATACTGATCCTTCTGATGTATCTGGGCCGTGTGGGCGGTCTCACCATGCTGTACGCTCTTACCAATCACAGAAAATTTCCAGTCCATCTGCCCCAGGAACGCATCACTGTGGGGTGACAGACAGGTAATAAATGGAGGATTATGATATGAAGTCTATTTTGTTAATCGGCCTCGGCCGCTTCGGCGCCACAATGGCAATGAAGCTCTATGAACTCAAGCATGAGGTAATGGCTATCGACATCTCTGAGGAGCGCATCAATGCGATCCTCCCCTATGTCACCAGCGCGCAGATCGGCGACTGTACCAATGAGCAGTATATGGCCTCCATCGGGGTCAGAAACTTTGATCTCTGCGTGGTGGCTATCGGCGATAATTTCCAGAGTTCCCTGGAAACCACAGCCCTCTTAAAAGATCTGGGAGCCAAGTTTGTCCTCTCCCGCGCAAACCGGGATATCCACGCAAAATTTCTCCTCAGAAACGGCGCCGATCAGGTAGTCTATCCGGAAAAGGAAATGGCCATCCACTCTGCCGTCCGCTACAGCACAGACAATATCTTTGATTATATTGAGCTGACTCCTGATCACTCGATCTATGAGGTCCCTGTACCAGAATCCTGGGTTGGAAAAAGCATTGTTCAGATTAACGTCCGAAATAAATACAGTATTTCAATCCTGGCTGTCAAAATGGACGGAACTCTCCATCCTCTTCCAGGGGCCGCCTATGTATTCCAGGGGCCGGAAACCCTTGTTATCATGGGAGCCAACACAGACATCAAAAAATTCCTCTCACTGGGGAAATAAAAAGGAAGAGGGAAAACAGCGCCTCTGTTTTCCCTCTTCCTTTTTGCCGTCCTCTCTTCCCCTTTTCTTCTGATTTCAAAGGAAAATACTCTTTCCCGTCTCCAAAATCATGCATCTCTCCCTCAGGCGTTCTTTCATCCTCCCGATTGCATAGATTCCCGTGCAGTGGACAGGCATCAGGAGGGAAATCCCCATTGCATCCAGCGCCTCAATCGTCTTTTCAAGCCTATCCTCATTTACCCCGCCCAGGTGCATCCCAGCGAGAACACTGTAGATGGGACGTCCGGGAAACGAGCTCTGGACAAAGCTCAGGCAGTTGATAATTCCTGCATGACAGCAGCCTGCAAACACACAAAGCCCCTTTTCTGTGTCAATGACAAGAAGCTGTTCGTCCTCCATGTAGTCAGGGCGCTTTTCACCGCCCTCGTCAATAAAGAAAATCTCCGGCCTTTTTTCAAATGGAACCGTGTAGGGAATATTCCCCAGAACCCACACGCCCGGCGCAATCTCCTGTCTGTCCTCTGTCAGGATCTCCATTCCCTTCAGCAGCTCTCTTTTCCACGGAATCCCGAGAATCCGGTACGTCTTTTTGTCCTCATTGACAGCCTGCTTGTTTAAGAATGCATTTTTCCTCACATAAACCGGACAGCGGGGCAGTGCATCCCCAAAAAATTCCAGACCTCCGCAGTGATCAAAATGGCCGTGGCTCAGTATAATCCCGTCCAGCTGTGTGAGATCCTCTCCGAGCTTTTCAGCGTTGTGGAGGAATACGCCTGTCTGCCCTGCGTCAAACAAAAACCGTTTCCCGCCATGCTCTATCAGAAGGGAAAGCCCGTGTTCCGCCAGAAAGCCTCTCTTTCCGGCTGTGTTTTCATTTAGTACTGATATTTTCATCCTCTTCCTCCTCTGTCCCGGCAGCTCTGCCAGGACGTTTCCGTTACTCCACAAGCCTCTCCACGTCGAGAAGCCCCCACCCCTGCTGGTTTCTCGGAAGCCTCAGATCTACCGCCCTCTCCCTGAGCCTGAGCTTCACATCCAGGTTTGTCATTTCAGGATACTTTTCCAGCAGAAGGGCGACTGCTCCCGATACAAGGGGCGTGGACATGGAAGTTCCGCTTTTTCTGGTATAGGAGCCGCTCCGGTTGGCACAGCTCACAATGTTGGAGCCGGGCGCCACGATATCCGGTTTCAGAATGCAGGCATTTGTGGGACCGCGGCCGGAATAGTCAATCATCCTGTTTCCCGCCACATCCACCTCCTTGTAATCGTCAGAGCAGCCCACTGTTATCACCTTCCGGCTGATTCCGGGCGTTGTGATCGTGCGCTGCCCCGGACCATTATTTCCGGCAGCTACCACCACTACCAGACCGGCATCCCAGGCGGCATCCACCCCCTTTACCAGGGCGGATTCCTCGCTCATCCCCCGGCGGCTGAAGGAGCCCACCGATATATTGACGATTCTGATATTATACTCCTCTCTGTGATCCCGGATCCATTTCAGCCCTGCCAGCACGTCGGAGGCATATCCATTGCCCCGGTGATCCAGCACCTTCAGGCTGATGAGACTGCACCCCGGGGCAACTCCGTGGTACCTGCCCCCTGAGTCGATCCCCGCTCCTGCGATGATCCCGGCTATATGGGTACCATGTCCATTGTCATCATACGGCTCCTTTCTGCGCTTTACCATGTCCACAAACGCTGCCAATCTATCCTCAAAATCCCGATGCAGGAAGATTCCCGTGTCCAGGATTGCGACTCCCACTCCCTGTCCTGTCAGGCCAAGCCGATATGCCCCATCGCAGTTGATCCATTTCTTTGCCTGATCCATCCTGCTTTCCTCTCAGTGCTTTTTCTATTAGATTATTCAGAGGACAGTATCCGGGGCAATAAAATCTCAAAAGGACGCGGCCTCCCCCACATTTCCTTTCAAAAAGAAGACGCTATATGGTATAATAGCGAGAAAAGCGCATGCCATGCTTGCATGAGCATGCATTTGACGAGCGGTCCCATCGAGACGTAAGTCGAGATGGTATAATAGCCGCAGAGCGGTTATTATACCTGCGCCGAGCCGCTGGCGCCCGAAGGGAGCCAAAACACTACTGCGGCGAGTGCACATCCCGGTTTCAGCTCTCACCGCTTCAGCTCGGGCGTTCTATTGCGCCGGAACACAAAGGAGAACCTATGGATACTTCAAAAATTTTCTTTCTGGCCGCTGCGGCGGCCGCAGTTCTTTTGGTCCTTTTCCTCTTTTTTGGCAGCCGCAGGCACTATCCCTATAAGGCCAAGCCGATTCTCACCAAAAGAGAGTACTCGTTTTACCGGATTTTGAAGCGCGAAGCAGATGCCCGAAAGCTCCTGATCTGCCCTAAGGTTGGCCTGAAAGATCTCATGGACGTGACAAACCGCCGCCATTTTTTCCGATATTTCGGCAAAATATCTCAGAAGCATGTGGATTTTGTCATCTGTGACAGAAACCTGAACGTCCTGTTTGCGGTGGAGCTGGATGACCGGAGCCACGATACAGAAGATGCCAGAAAAAGAGACCGTTTTAAGGACAATGCCTTCCGGGCAGCTAAAATTCCGCTGAAGCGTATCCGCTATTTCAATGAAGAAAATATCCGGGATCTGTTTGACTGAGCATATCCGCTCCCTTACCCGGACTGCTTTTCTAAAATTTCATCAGATTAAGCCCGATTTCATCGCTCATCTCCCTCTCCACGGTTCCGTCCGCCGCAGTCAGAAACAGCTCCGCTGTGGCGCTGACCACCGCGCGCTTCAGGTGTCCGCCTCTGGCCATACCGTCCCTGCCGGCCACAGTGATATGGAGATGCTCGTAAGGCTTCTGTTCCTTTGTTGTGATATTGCCGGTCAGAGCAGTTATCTCCATGTCGCCTGTCCAGGTGTGGGAGATAAACTCCTTCTTCTCCGTGTCGAACAGGCCTGCCGTTACCTCTCCCACTGCTCCAATTCCAGTCACCTGGGCTACCTTGATATCCTTCCAGGCACAGAGCTTTAAGAGACTGTATACAATCTCCTCCCCCTTATCCAGACGCACCACATACTTATCTCCGAATTTTCTGTATTCCATCGAAATCCCTTCCTTTCTCTCACACCCAACACGCCTGCGTTTCCTCTCCGTTTTTCAAAAGCCCTAAGCCGGAGGAAAGCTGTAGGAAATAACTCCGGGAGCCGCTCCGCCCCGAAACTGTATCAGCTCGCTCACTGTCACAAGCTGGAAGCCCTGCCCGGTGAGAGCCGGAGCTATCTGCTCCACCGCCTGAGCCGTAGACGAATACAGCTCATGCATCAGCACAATATCTCCATCCTTTACTTTGCCGATTACAGCTGCAGCTGTCTGAGCTGCGTTTTTTGTGGCCCAGTCCCTTGTGTCAATGTTCCACAGGATAATCGGCTGGTGAATATTGGCCAGTACAGCTGCATTGTAGCTTCCGCCCGGCAGGCGCATCAGGGCCGGCGATACGCCGGTGACGGCAGCCACTGCCTGATTGCAGCCTTCCACCTCATTTCTTATCTGCTCAGCTCCCAGCTTCTGCAGGTACTTATGGCTGTAGCTGTGATTTGCTATCTCGTGGCCGGCTGCCTGCATCCGGCGCAGTTCCTCCTGGAAGGAATTGACGCGGTTTCCTACTACAAAGAAGGTGCCCCTTCCGTTATACTTTTCCATACAGTCCATAATCCTGTTTCCCACCGGGGCATACGGTCCGTCGTCAAAGGTAAGGGCAACCATGGGTCTGGACGGATCCAGAAGACGGCCATTGCTCATCACCATCCTGTCTGCCTGACCGGCTGTTTCTCCCTGAGCTCCATCTCCTTCCTGGCTGCTTCCCTCTGTCTGAGCCCCATCCCCTGTCTGAGCTGCGCCTCCCGTCTGACCCCCCTCTGTCTGCAGCGTATCTCCTGCCTGGCCGTCGCCTTCTGTCTGGGCTCCGTTTTCTGGCTGACTGCTTTCTGCGGACTGTGCACTTTCCATCCCAGGCCCCATTGGCTGAGCCTGCTCTTTTGAGTTCTCCGCTATCTCCGTGTCAGATGCCGGCCCTGACACTTCTGCCGCAAAGGAGGCTGTGCCTCCCCATGTACACAGGGCTGCCGCACAGACCATGGCAGCCAGAAATTTTCCTGTTCTGTATTTGATCCTCATAGTTTCTTCCTCTTTCTATTCTGATGAGTCTGAAAAGCATTTCCTGCCGTACAGCCATTATACCTAATTTTATGAAAAACACCAACCCCTTTATCACGAAACCCCTTTGTTTCTATTAATATTTATAATAAATGAATCCTATTGTCCATTTTACCTAATATATGCTAAGATAGAGTTGACTTTTGCGCTGTATGGCGTCAGAAAAAACAACTGAATTACACAGATTGAAAGGAAGGAAAAAATGGGCGGATTTTTTGGTGTAACCTCAAAAACAAACTGCACTTTGGATTTATTCTTCGGAGTAGACTATCATTCTCATCTTGGGACCAGACGCGGCGGAATGGCCGTCTACGGGCCTGACGGCTTCAACCGTTCCATTCACAATATCGAAAATTCCCCGTTCCGAACGAAATTTGAGCGAGATGTGGACGAACTGACGGGAAATATGGGCATTGGCTGTATTTCCGATATGGAACCGCAGCCGCTTTTAATTCAGTCCCACCTGGGCAGCTATGCCATCACCACAGTGGGCAAAATAACAAATGAGCAGGAACTGATCGAGGAGTCCTATGAAAAGGGCCATATTCATTTTCTTGAGATGAGCGGCGGAAAGATCAATGCCACCGAGCTGGTCGCCGCCATCATCAACCAGAAGGATTCCATTGTAGACGGCCTTCTGTATGCACAGGAGAGGATTCAGGGTTCCATGACAATCCTGCTTCTGACCCCGGAGGGCATCTACGTTTCCAGAGACAGGCTTGGAAGAACTCCGGCCATGATCGGAAAGAAGGAGGGCGCTTTCTGCGTATCCTTCGAGAGCTTTGCCTACATTAACCTCGGCTACAAGGACTGCCACGAGTTAGGCCCCGGCGAGATTGTATTTATGACTCCGGAGGGAATCGAAACGCTGAGCGCACCGCGGGAGGAGATGAAAATCTGTTCCTTCCTCTGGGTTTACTACGGCTATCCTACCTCCACCTATGAGGGAGTCAATGTGGAGGCCATGCGCTATACCTGCGGAAAAATGCTTGCCAGACGCGATCACTCCAAATCTGATCTGGTTGCAGGCATTCCGGACTCCGGTATCGCACATGCCATCGGCTATGCCAATGAATCCGGCATCCCATTTGCCCGTCCTTTCATTAAATATACGCCAACCTGGCCTCGTTCCTTCATGCCTACAAGCCAGAACCAGAGAAATCTGATCGCCCGCATGAAGCTGATTCCCGTAGACGCCCTGATCCGCGACAAGAGTCTTCTTCTCATCGATGACTCCATCGTCCGCGGTACACAGCTGGGGGAGACTACAGAGTTTCTCTACCAGAGCGGCGCCAAGGAGGTACATATTCGTCCCGCCTGTCCTCCGCTTCTGTTTGGCTGCAAATACCTGAATTTTTCCCGCTCCAACTCAGAGCTGGATTTAATCACACGACGGATCATCCGTGAGCGGGAGGGGGACGACGTCTCTGAGGAAACACTGGCCGATTACGCTAACCCGGACAGTGAAAACTACAAGGCCATGGTAGAGGAAATCCGAAAGAAATTAAACTTTACCACACTCCAGTTCCACCGCCTCGACGATCTGGTGGAATCCATCGGCATTTCCCCATGTAAGCTCTGTACTTACTGCTGGAACGGCAAGGAGTAGGAAAGAGCAGGCGAAATCCCTGCCCCAGGTTTTCTAAAAAAGAGAAAAGTGACGCATCCAGACGGCTGTCTGTGTGGATGCGTCACTTATTTTTTTCACCGATGGCTGATGCGCCATTTCACATGGAAGCTATGCTTCCCTTCCCTCAAACAGAGGGCTTTTTTCCCGATCCCCCACCAGCCAGAGCTCGTGAAGGGCGCGGGTGATTGCCACATACAAAAGCTTGGCGTCCTTTTTGTTTACGCCATAATGCTCCTCGTCCGGCTTCCAGAGAATTACCGCGTCAAACTCCAGTCCCTTTGTCAGAGTCACAGGGAGCACCATAACGCCGTTTTTAAACTCTCCCGGCGCAGTCTTTTCGAGTCCCAGCAGCATTCTCACCTCTTCTGCCTCTTCCTCGCACCGGCAGATAACGGCAATGGTTTCATAGCCGCGGCTCTTAACCTCCTCCACCGCCTCTCTCAGCGCCTTTTCAGGCTCCTGATGGGCCGTTCTGTCCTCTACCGGACGGCCGTGCCGGATCACCGGCTGGATCTTATAGGCTCCCTGGGATGCATGCTCCAGAACCAGTCCGGCCTGGCCGGAAATCTCTATCGTATTCCGGTAACTCTTGGCCAGCAGGTAAAAGCTGTCGTTCTCCTTCTCAAACATGGCCTCCTTAAGCCCCTCCCAGTCGTTCATTCCCGTCTCATAGCGGATATTCTGGGAGACATCGCCCATAATGGTGAAGTAGCAGCCCGGCAGCAGACGGCGGATCACATAGTACACCGTCTCTCCGAAATCCTGGGCCTCGTCAATGATGATCTGGCTGAACTCGTCCGTCTCCTTTTTTGCCAGAATCCGTTTCCATATCAGGGCAATGGCAGCCGCATCATACAGGTCAAACCGCCCTCTTTTCACAGCCTCTTTCGTCTCCTCTGAAATGCCGGCAGAGCCTTCCTCCGCAAGCAGGCCGAGAAATTCCAGGTAGATCTGCGTTTCCGTCCATTTATGTCTGGATGAGTCGAAATATTTTTTATACTCTGCCAGCTTTTCCCTCCTGAAATTCTCATCCTTTCCCGTACAGAGAAAGCGGATTCTTGACGCAATTCTGGCATTTAAGAGCTTTTCCAGCTGGTAAAGGGAGAGCCCCTCATTTCTCTCTGCCGTTTCTCTCAGGTTTTCCTCTGTAAATACCATGCCCAGCGTCTGGTCTCTGATATCCCCAAGGCTCAGAGAGCGCTCCCTCCATGTATCCAGAAACTGATCCAGCTTCCTTATAAAGGACAGGTGGCTTTTGGCCGGAGCATCCTCCCTGTCTTCTGTCAGAATATATTTCTTTTTCCACGCTTTTCCCATCAGATAGGGGATAAACACATCCATTCTCATCTGGCGCACATGGTTTACATCCAGCTCCGGAAGACCGCTGTTTATATAGTTGAGCAGCATATCACTGCTTCCGACAATGCAGAACTCCGACGGCTTGTATTCCTTGTCATAGTTGTAGAGCAGATAGGAAATGCGGTGAAGGGCAACTGTAGTTTTTCCGCTTCCCGCAACTCCCTGGACAATGATATTTTTATAAGGTATATCCCTGATAATTTCATTCTGCTCTCTCTGAATAGTCGCGATAATATCGCCCAGAACAGCCTCCTTGTTCTGAGAGAGATATTTAACCAGAAGCTCGTCATTGGCAGCCACATCGTCATCGTAAAATCCCAGAAGCGTATCTCCGTCTATATCGTAGGTTCTCTTCCTGTCCAGACAGATTTCCACAGAGCCGCTTCCCGGAACGTCATAGCTGCCCTCTCCCAGCTCATTTTCATAGTAGACATTGGCAGCCGGAGCGCGCCAGTCCACGATGATCACATCCGTCTGATTCTTTGTGATGCCGTTTTTTCCAATATAACAGGTTTCATTGACGCCAAAGGTTCTGTCCTCATAGTCAATGCGCCCGAAGTAGGCTTTTTTCAGCGCAGCTCTGTTTTTTCTGAGCGCATTCTGGGTGTGTTCCAGAATATTGCGCCCGGCAACCAGAAGGCCGTAGGAGTCACCTTCCCCCTTTTTCACCGACTGGTAGAGTTCCTTTACCTCCCGCTGATAATCTCTCTCCTTCTTTTTATAGAGAGAAATATTCTCCTCAATCACTGAGAGGCAGTTTTTCAGATGGCGCTTCTCCCCGTCCTCGTCCAGGGGAGCCTTCCATATCGCTTCGCTTACATGCTGTCCGTCTCTTTCCTTCACCGAACAATCCCTCACTTTTCCTAAATTTTTTTGTTTCCTGCAAAGAAATCCAGAGCAGGCGCCGTCTCTTGGCACCTTCCAGTTTCAGGGCACGTATAGTTATATCAGAAACGAATGAAAAAATACAGATCTATTTTCTCTGTCCGCTCTGAGTCTGCGAGGATCTACAGGCGTCTTTCCTTTTCCAGAACCATCATATACCGGTTGTATGCGTCCTTCATGCAGGCAATCAGCGGTTTCTGGGTCATGGCAAAATAGCGGCTTCTGATCTCTCCCTCCAGCAGCTCCAGATCTGTCCTGAGACTCTTTCCAATGAACATCTCTGCCACAAAATCACTCGTCACATGAAGAATGGTGTTGCACTCCACATTCAGAATTTTCCCGCTCTCCTTTTCCAGCACCAGGCTGATGTAAAATTCCCCGTGGAGGCTGTAGATCGCATCCTCTCTGCTGGGCTTGGCCTGGCCCACCACTAATATTGTACCTTTTCCGTATTGCATAGCTTTGTTCTCCCTGTCATTTTCCTGAAAAACCAGTCTGCCGGAATGCCTTCTTTTTTGAGGCAGACGGCTCTGTTTTGGCATCTTTTCGCCATCCATTGTTACTATTATAAGCAGGCAGTTTTCTTCCTTCAAGCAAAATTTCAGAATCACCTGGGTTTTTGAAACGGAGCCGTCTTTTAACTTGACAGGAGGGAGGAAACGCGTTAAGATAGGACTGAAAAAAGCATACGGATTCTTTTATTTATCGGGACTCCTGCCCGGATGTTCCCATCGTAAATAAGAGCCATGAATCTGAACAGGAGGAGTGGCTTTTTTTATTTGTTCCAACCGGGTCTGAACCCGGAAACAGGTAAAAAGCCCTCATAATGGGAGGATTTCATATGAATTTTTTTGACAAGCTGGATGCAGTGATGAAGCAGGATTTTGGCGGACGCGGCCTGCTTGGCTCTCTTCCGCCGTCCCCCTTATCACTGGCAGCCAAAGAGCTTTTCTGCGCAAGACGCGCCCTGATCCTTACGGGCTTTCCGGTTCTCTGTCCTGACGGAGCCGTGATCGGGGAGACGGACGGACCTCTGGGAGCCGCCGATCTGGCTTTTGCTCTGAAAGCAAACGGATGCCAGGTCACAGTGGCAACGGACGCGCACTCGTCCGAATTAGTTAAGGCAGCTCTCTCCGTGCGCTGTCCCGATGTGCCTGTCACCGTACTTCCGGAAGCGGGAACCCGCGCCTTTTCCGAGCAGCTTCTCGACACCCTCTGCCCTACCCACGTGATCACCTTAGAACGGCCCGGAAAGGCGGCAGACGGCCATTATCACAATATGCGCGGTGAGATTATTGACTTCATGACAGCCGACGCCGACTGTTTTCTGGAGCTGGCTGCCCGGAGAAATATCCGCACCCTCTCCATCGGAGACGGCGGAAATGAGATGGGAATGGGAGCCTTCCGAAAAGAAATCGAGTCCTTTGTTCCCTGCGGAGAAATCATCTGTACTGCCTCTTCTGCCGACTGCGTGCTGGCCGGAGGCGTGTCTAACTGGTGGGGAATCGGAGCAGCGGCACTGCTTTCCATGGAAACAGGAGCCTTCCTTCTTCCCAGCGAGGCCCAGGAGACGGAAATGCTTCGCCGCGTCATAGAAGCCGGCGGCGTAGACGGAACCACAAAGCTCAGAGAGATGACAGTCGACCATCTTCCTCTCTCTGTCCACCTTGAAATTCTCAGAGATGTTTCAAGCCTTGTAAGAAAGGCCCAGGAGGAGCAGGCGGCGTAAGCCAGAGCCTGCTCTTTTTCGGCTTTTTCTCCCTTCACCCTGTCTTTACTTCTCCCATTCTTTCAGGTATAATTAGGAACATCAAATCAATCGGATATCTTCGATATATCATTTTGATATAAGAATTGTGCAGATAAGGAGAAGCCATGGAAATCAACTACGATTACTACCGTATTTTCTATTATGTGGCAAAGTACAAGAGCTTTACCCAGGCCGCCAATATTCTGATGAACAACCAGCCCAATATTACGCGTTCTATGAACAATCTGGAGAATCAGCTTGGCTGCCGTCTGTTTATCCGCTCCAACCGGGGAGTTTCTCTGACGCCGGAAGGAGATCGTCTGTTTCACCACGTTTCCATCGCCTACAAGCAGCTTCAGATGGCAGAGTCAGAACTGGGCCGCGGAAAAAGCATACAGGATGGAACTGTGAGCATCGGCGCCAGCGAGACGGCTCTCCACGAGCTTCTGCTGTCCAGGCTCAGTGAATTTCACACCCTGTTTCCGGGAGTGCACATCCGCATTGCGAACTTCTCCACACCTCAGGCTGTATCCGCTCTCAAAAAGGGGCTGGTAGACTTCGCAGTTGTCACCTCACCTTCCGACACTTCCCCTCCGTTTCGTGAAACTCCATTAAAGCAGTTTCGTGAAATCCTGGTGGGCGGCAGCAGCTATGCGTTTTTATCTGGCAGCAGGCGGCGCCTGGCCGAGCTGACTGATTATCCCCTGGTCTGCCTGGGAAAGTCTACCAAAACGTATGAGTTTTACCACACGTTTTATCAGAGTCTGGGACTTACGCTTCTTCCAGACGTCGAAGCGGCTACTGCCGACCAGCTTCTTCCCCTGATCCGCAATAACCTGGGAATCGGCTTTGTCTCAGAAAACCTGGCCAGGGAAGACCTGGAAAGCGGAAAGGTGGTTCAAATTCCTCTGGATGAGAAAATCCCCCTCCGCTCTATCTGTCTCGTGGAGGATACCAGCCGTTCCCTGAACCCGTGTGCCTGCCAGCTGGTTAAGCTGCTCTGCAGGGAAGATTGAGAAAAGTACATGTTCCCCAGAGACCTTATATCAGATAAAATAGCGTATTTCAGGACATGACCGGCACAGCTGCCGGGCAGCAGTTCTTATCTGGCCGGCTGCACATCCCATCCCCAGCAAAGCCCTTTCTGCTCTGTCGGAATCAGATTGTGTCAATAGTTTTTCGCAAAATTAAAATCTTGCCGTTTGGCAGCCGGTAGTCA
>NZ_QUJI01000024.1:0-45205 GCF_003480545.1 Clostridium sp. AM29-11AC | reverse complement strand
TCCCGCAATTCATTCAAAAATCTTCATTTTAGACTTGACTTTTAATAGTTAGTCTTTCCATTTTTCCACCGCTCCCGTCCTGAGCAGGCCAAGTGCGCCTTTCTGCAGGCGGAGCGTTCTTCCGGCAAAAAACTGTTCTCAGTCCCTTAATCGTTTTTTACAGCCAGATTGGCCTGAACACGGTTGTAGAGCTCCTTTGCCGCATTGTAGCCCATTTTCTTCTGTCTGTAATTGACGGCGGCGGATTCTACAATAATCGCCAGGTTTCTGCCTGGACGGATGGGAATGGAGTGGCACACTACCTTATTTCCCAAAAACTCGATATACTGATCTTCCATTCCCAGGCGATCGTACTCTCTGTCCTTATCCCACTCTTCCAGCTTGATTACCATGTCGATGGACTGGGTATCCTTCACGCTCTCCACACCGAACAGCGTCTTCACATCGATGATCCCGATTCCCCGAAGCTCGATAAAATGGCGGGTAATATCAGGTGCGGAGCCGATCAGAGTGTCGTCACTGACTCTCCTGAGCTCTACCACATCGTCGCTGACCAGCCTGTGTCCCCTCTTAATCAGCTCCAGGGCAGCCTCGCTTTTTCCGATTCCGCTCTCTCCCATAATCAGCACGCCCTCGCCGAACACATCGACCAGAACACCGTGAATGCTGATCATAGGGGCCAGCTTTACATTCAGCCAGCGGATCACCTCTGCCATCAGATTGGACGTAGGCTTTTTAGACACCATGCAGGGAACTCCGTAATAATTGCACAGCTCCAGCACGCACTCGTCCGGCTGCATCCCGCGGCTGTAAAGCAGACACGGAATCTTGCTGGAAATCAGCTTGTCGTAGACCTGACGCCGTCTTTCGCTGGTGAGCGTATCCAGATAGGCCTGCTCCACATACCCGATGATCTGAACCCTCTCCTTGTCAAAGTGATCGAAAAAGCCGGTAAGCTGCAGAGCCGGACGGTTTACATCCGGGTGAACCAGCACTGTTTTCTCCGTATCCAGCTCTGGCGTCATATTTTTCAGATCCATCTTCTCAATCAGCTCTTTGATCGTTACTCCATACATGGCATGTTTCTCCTTTTCTGCGTTTTCTTTTTTCACGTTTCACGCGGTTTTTCCCTCTGTTCGTTCCTTCCGCGTCCTGTGTCTTCATATTTTCTGATCGTACCATCTTTTTTGCTATTTGTCACCCCTGACTGTGAAAGAAGCTGTAAACGGCCTCCGCCGCTGCCTGATTCATCTGGGGGACCTCAAGAAGCTCCTCCACGCCTGCCTCTCTGACCGCCTCGATGGTCTTAAAATAGCGCATAAGCGCCTTCCTTCTGGCAGGGCCAATCCCCCTGATGTCATCCAGCACCGAGCGCACCTGCGTCTTTCCCCTGAGGCTTCTGTGATATTCTATGGCAAACCGGTGGGCTTCATCCTGAATCCTTGTGATGAGCTTAAACCCTTCTGAAAACCTGTCAATAGGAACCTCCTCGTTGTTGTAGTAAAGTCCCCTGGTTCTGTGGCTGTCATCCTTCACCATTCCGCAGACGGGGATGGCGATTCCAAGCTCTTCAAGCACCTCCAGGGCAATATTGACCTGGCCTCTGCCGCCGTCCATCATAATCAGGTCCGGAAAACGGGTAAAGCTCCCCATGGAGAGATCCCCGCCTCCCTCCAGGATCTCCTCCCGCTCCGCAAGCCCGTGGGAAAATCTCCTGGTGAGAACCTCCCTCATGGATGCGTAGTCGTTGGGTCCCTGGACCGTCTTTATACGGAATTTTCTGTAGTCGTTCCTCTTTGGCCTTCCATCCTCATAGACAATCATGGAGCCTACTGACTCAAAGCCGCTGATATTGGAAATATCATAGGCCTCAATCCGCCTCACCCTGGAAAGCCCGATAAGTCCTCCTATCTGGTTCATGGCGCCTGTCGTGCGCAGCTCCTCCCTCTTGATTTTCTCCTTGTCCTGGTCAAGCACCATCTTGGCATTCTTCTTGGCAAGCTCTACCAGCTTCTCCTTCTCCCCCTTCTTGGGAACGAGGATTTTCACCTTCTGCCCTCTTCTGCCGCTTAAAAAGCTGGATATTACCTCTGCATCCTCCAGCTCCTCCTGGCACCAGATCTCATGGGGGATGAAGGGCGTCCCCGCATAGAACTGCTTGACAAAACCGTTTAAAATCTGGCTGTTTGTCTCCGCCGTCCCAGCCTCCACATGGAAATGCTCTCTGCCGATCAGTCTTCCGTCCCTGACAAAGAATACCTGTACCACCACATCCCTCTCATCCTTGGCCATAGCGATAATATCCCGGTCATCCATGCTCTGGCTCGTGATCTTCTGCTTCTGGGCAATCTGGCGCACACTCTTTAGCAGGTCCCTGTATTCCGCCGCCTTCTCAAACTCCATCTCCTCTGAGGCCGCGTACATCCTGTCTGTCAGGAGCTTTGTCACCGGATCGTATTTTCCGCTCAGGAAATCCAGAACCTCTTTAATCTGCTTCTGGTAATCCTCCTGTGAGATATATCCCTGGCAGGGCCCGTCGCACTGCCTGATATGGTAGTAAAGACAGGGCCTGTCCTTTCCGATGTCCCTCGGCAGGTTTCTGGAACACGTTCTGATCCGGTAAATCTTATGGAGCAGGTCAATCATATCCTTCACTGCCCCGGAGCTGGTAAAGGGGCCGAAATACTTGTTTTTATCCTTTTTCATTGTCCTGGAAAACAGGATTCTGGGAAAAGCCTCGGAGACCGTCACTTTAATGTAAGGATACGTCTTGTCGTCCTTGAGCATGGTATTGTATTTCGGCCTGTGCTCCTTGATCAGATTGCATTCCAGCACAAGAGCCTCCAGCTCCGAGTCCGTCAGGATGTACTCAAATCTGGCGATCCGGGAAACCATCTTTTCAATCTTCGCCGTCTTGTTCCTGCTGCTCTGGAAATACTGGCGCACCCTGTTTTTCAGGCTGATGGCCTTTCCCACATAGATTATCTCATCCTTGTCGTCATGCATAATGTAAACCCCCGGCTGGGCCGGGAGCTTCTTCAGTTCCTCTTCTATATTAAACATTGGGCTGATTCTCCACCTTCTGCTGTTCTCACGCTTTTTTCATCTTGTCTGCCCTGTCCCCGGTTCGCTGCCTCCCCCGGTCTGTCCTAGTCCCGGCCTCTCCCCATCGGCTCCTGATAACCCCTGCGCAGCCGTGATGCGTCATACTTCAGCTGCATTTTCAGGTACTTTCGGATTCCTTCTATCTGCTCCTCAAGGCTGCCATAGCGGGTGCTGATATCCAGGTACACGCAGATGCTGTCCAGCTCCCTCTTTCCCACACAGCCCTCCATCTTGCGGAGTATGGCCAGCTGATCCTCTATGTCCTCGGCATCGAGAAATTCAATCAGAAAGGGATTTGGCTGATCCGGAACCGGCTCAATCGGAGAAAAGCCGTAGCCTCCGGCTCTCTGGGACGATACAATCCCCCGTCCTGCAAGACCGCTGTCTCTCCCATAAGTCTCCCTCTCATAGGCTGCCCTCTCATAAATGCGGGAGCGCTCCTCCTCTGTCGGAGCTTCTGAATTCTTCTCCCCTGTTTCCTCCCCGGGCTGCGCCTCCCCGTTCCGGCTGCCTCTTCCCGGTTCCTGCAGGCCCTGCAGCTTTTCTGACCGGCTGTCTGCGCCTGGCCCTTCTCCCGCCTTTTCCTCCTGTCCGGACGGCGCCGGCTGAGAAGCAGGTGAGACGGCAGCTGTGACTGCTCCCGGTTTTCTGAGCTCTACCCGCTCAAAGCGGTAGTGCTGGGCCGCATCGGGGTATTTTTCTCTGTCCACCGGGCTCACAAAGCTGCTCAGGGGGCGGGCATAGATTCCAAACGTACCGTAAAGTGCCTGGTAGATCACAAGCTGCTCCCCTGTTTCTGAGTGTTCTGCAACTGCCAGTACCTGATACATGTTATTTTTAAAATGCCGGTAAAATTCTCCCGGTTTTGGGATTCTGTCCATCATATCTGCCTCCGTCCTTTAATTCTGCTGCTCTTCCTCTGATTCCAATGCGCCGTAATGGTATTTGTTCGATGCGCTCCACAGGATCCATTCCTCATAGCCTGCATCATAAACCGCCTGGATCTGGCTTCGGATCTCCTCGTCGCCGTAGGCAATATGATTTTTCAGCCAGGAAGCCGTAAAATCCTGAAGCCACGGCCGCACCACCGCCGTTTTCTGTATCGTTTCAGCTCCTGCCGTGTCAAGAGCCGTCTTTGAGTCCGCCAGGGCCCCCATAATCGTTTCATAGGGATGCAGATCCGGATGGTCCAGTCCAAAATTTCCATCTCCATAGTGGGACGGATAAATCATAGGACAGATATAGTCCAGGCTGGAGGCCAGAGCGGCATAGTCCTGCCCCACTGCCTGGGCATCGCCGCTGCTGGAGATAATCGCTCCAAATACATCCGCCGATACATACACTCCCTCACTGCTCAGCTCATCATATATATATCCTGCAAGCTCCGTGATAATGTCTGTTTTTGAGCTTTCTCCCGCTGCTTTCACGGCTGCCTTCTGCAGACTGTTATTTGTGGAAAAACGGATATAGTCAAACTGCACCTCGTCAAACCCTGCCAGTGCCGCCTGCCTTCCGACTTCCGCCAGGTACTCCCGTACCTCCTCATTGTACGGATCCAGCCAGGCCATTTTATCACTGTCTCTCAGAACCTCTCCGCTCTCTGACTGAAAACACCACTGGGGCCTTGTCTCACCCATCTTCGGATCCCGAAGAGAGACTACTCTGGCAATGGTGTAAATGCCATGTTCCCTGAGCTCCGAAAGGAGTCCGGGCAGATCACTGATATAGGGCCTGCAGACCCCCAGCTCCTGAAGCATCGGGCTTTCCACCTCTGCCGTGATATTTCCGTTGTCATCCTTAAAATCAATCACCACAGCGTTCAGCTCTGTCCTGTCGATCTCCTCGATAATCCGGGCCATCCTCTCCCTGCTTCCCGCTGCATAAGCCGAGATATAGATCCCTTTTACTTTTACGGGTTCCCTGGGGCTGTCTGTGCTCCAGGCATCGTCGTAAATTTCAATCACAGGCCCGGCAGCCTCTGCCCTCACAGTGCTCTCATCTTCTCCCGATTTGCCGGAAGCTGTTCCTTCGGCCGCCGCTTGGCCTTCATCAGTTTCCGCTGTTTTCTGGACAGCCCTCCCACTCTCCGGTACAGCCTCCCCGCTCTCCATTTCCGGAGGCGTATATCTTGTGCAGCCTGCCAGGGGCAAAGCTGCGGCAAGCAAAAGCGCAGCAAGCAGCGCTCTCTTCTTTCCTCTATTTTCAAACATAACTTTTCTCTTTTCTTTTATCCCTTCTTATCCTGGCTATTATATCATTTTCCACCCGCCTGTGCCAGTCAAAATCCCTCTTCACCTGCAGAAAAATAGCAGCTCTGATTTTCTCTCCTGACCCTTCTGCATCCTCCGTTTCACCGCCTCAGAGAAAGTTTTTCCAAAAAAATTGATTTTCCCTCTACTCAAAATCCATTTTTTGTAGCATAATAGATAGGAAAATTTACAGTGGTACAAAATTTACAGATTAGATAAGGACGGTAAAATATGAGAACAGGATTCGATAATGACAAGTATCTGAAAATGCAGTCCGATCACATCCGCGAGAGAATCGGACAGTTCGGTGACAAGCTTTATCTGGAATTCGGCGGGAAGCTGTTTGACGACTACCATGCTTCAAGGGTGCTCCCGGGCTTTGCACCTGACAGTAAGCTGCGCATGCTTCTTCAGCTTGCAGATCAGGCTGAAATCGTCATCGCCATCAACGCGGCAGACATTGAGAAAAACAAAGTCCGTTCCGATCTCGGAATTACCTATGACGTGGATGTTCTCCGCCTGATTCAGACCTACACGGATAAGGGTCTTTACGTGGGAAGCGTTGTGATTACTCACTATTCAGGACAGTCCAGCGCTGATCTCTTTAAAAAGAAGCTGGAGAATCTCGGAATCAAGGTTTACCGCCACTATATCATTGAGGGGTATCCATCCAATGTATCCCTTATCGTCAGCGACGAGGGATATGGAAAGAATGAGTACATTGAAACTACAAAGCCGCTGGTGATCGTGACTGCTCCAGGCCCCGGCAGCGGAAAGATGGCTACCTGCCTGTCCCAGCTCTACCACGAAAATAAGAGAGGGATCAAGGCCGGCTACGCCAAGTTTGAAACCTTCCCTATCTGGAATATTCCGCTCAAGCATCCGGTCAACCTGGCCTATGAGGCAGCCACGGCAGATCTGAATGATGTAAATATGATCGATCCCTTCCACTTGGAGGCATACGGCGTAACTACTGTCAACTACAACCGGGATATTGAAATTTTCCCTGTTCTCAATGCTATCTTCGAGGGCATTTACGGAAGCTGCCCCTACAAGTCTCCCACCGATATGGGCGTAAACATGGCCGGCAACTGCATCTGTGATGACGAAGCCTGCTGTGAGGCCTCCAGACAGGAGATTATCCGCCGCTATTATCAGGCATTAAGCCGTGTAGTCAAGGAGCAGCCAGGTGCTAAGAACGAGGTCTACAAGATTGAGATCCTGATGAAACAGGCCAAAATTTCCACAGACATGAGAGCCGTCGTTCCTGCCGCCAATGAGCTGGCTGAAAAAGAAGGCGCACCGGCTGCTGCCCTTGAACTGCCGGACGGAACTATCGTCACAGGAAAGACCAGCAACCTGCTGGGTGCATCTGCCGCCCTCCTGCTCAACGCAGTAAAGGTTCTGGGAGAGATCCCCCATGAGCGCCATCTGATCTCCCCGGCCTCTATTGAGCCAATCCAGAAGCTGAAGGTGGATTACCTGGGCGGTGTCAATCCTCGCCTCCATACAGATGAAATCCTCATCGCTCTCTCCGCCTGCGCAGCCTCCGACGAGGTTGCACAGAAGGCTATGAAGCAGCTTCCAAAGCTGAAAGGCTGCCAGGTTCACACCTCTGTTATGCTCTCCGATGTGGACATTAAGGTGTTCAAGAAGCTCGGCGTGGAGCTGACCTGTGAACCCGTTTACGAGCATAAAAAGCTCTACCACTAGACGTTTCGGGAGCCGCAGAAACGGCCCCGGAAAAACTGTTAAAAAACGCCTGTGCAGAGGAGAAAGATACATTCATGTATACTTTCCATCTGCACAGGCGTTTTTTGCTGCCGCCGAAGCGGCCTGCTTTTCTATTTGTTTTCTCAGTTTCTTAGGGTGTTCCTATTCTTCAGAGTCCGTTTTTTTATCCGCTCCGTTTTCTTTCACAGTCACATTCCCGCTGTCCCCTGTGTCTGAATCTGCCGGTGCACCGGAGAGCAAACAGTCAGCCTCAGATTCTTCCGCCGCCTCAGCAGCGGAGCTTTCAGTCTCCTGCAGGGCGCCTCTGTCTGGCGATTCTTTCTTTTCCTCCAGACGGCTTTCCCTGCTGCCCTCCTCCGGCTCAGGCAGCCCCTTGATCTCGCGAAGGATCTTCATAAACTCCTTGCCGGTAATCGTTTCCTTCTCAATCAGGAAGGCCGCTATGGCATCAAGAGCATCCCTGTTCTCTGACAGCATCTGCTTCGCCTCGTCGTAAGCCTCCTTGAGAATCATCATGACCTCTTTGTCAATGTCTGCCGCTGTCTCGTCGCTGCAGTTTAACACGGTTCGTCCGCTCAGGTACTGATCCTCTCTGGTGGCAAGCCCCATCAGTCCGAACTTATCAGACATTCCGTACTGGGTCACCATAGCTCTGGCAATTCTTGTGGCCTGTTCAATATCGTTGGCTGCTCCTGTGGTTACCGTGTCAAAGACAATCTCCTCTGCCGCGCGGCCGGCCAGAAAGCCTACCAGCATGGCATGGATTTCTTTCTTTGTATTTAAGTATTTTTCCTCCTCAGGAACCTGCATCACGTAGCCCAGAGCACCCATCGTTCTCGGAACAATGGTAATCTTCTGAACCGGCTCTGCATCCTTCTGAAGGGCATTTACCAGCGCATGGCCTACCTCGTGGTAGGATACAATCCTGCGCTCCTCTTTGCTGAGAATCCTGTCCTTTTTCTCTTTTCCTACCAGAACAACCTCCACCGCCTCAAACAGATCCTTCTGTGAAACGGCACTGCGGCCGTGCTTGACGGCTGTGATGGCGGCCTCATTCATCATATTGGCCAGATCCGCGCCTACGGCGCCGGAGGTAGCCAGCGCAATCTCCTCAAAGTTTACGGTTTCATCCAGCTTTACATCCTTTGAGTGAACCTTTAAGATATTGATTCTTCCCTTTAAGTCCGGTTTATCTACAATCACCCGTCTGTCAAAACGGCCGGGGCGCAGAAGAGCCGGATCCAGAATCTCCGGACGGTTAGTGGCAGCCATAACGAGAAGTCCCTTGGAGGAATCAAAACCATCCATCTCCGAGAGAAGCTGGTTTAAGGTCTGCTCCCTCTCATCATTCCCTCCCAGACGGGAATCACGGCTTTTTCCGATGGCGTCCACCTCGTCAATGAAAATAATACACGGCGCAGACTCCTGAGCCTGCTTAAACAGGTCGCGGACACGGGAGGCTCCCACGCCCACAAACATCTCCACAAAATCAGAACCAGACAGGGAGAAGAACGGCACCTTCGCCTCTCCTGCCACAGCCTTGGCAAGCAGTGTCTTTCCGGTTCCCGGAGGGCCTACCAGCAGCGCGCCCTTGGGCAGCTTTGCGCCAATCTTCGTGTACTTTCCGGGGTTGTGAAGAAAATCCACAATCTCCTTCAGCGACTCCTTGGCCTCGTCCTCACCTGCCACGTCCTTGAAGGTAATGCCTGTTTCCTTCTGGACATAGACCTTGGCGTTGCTCTTTCCAACACCCATGATTCCGTTTCCGCCGCCCATCCTTTTCATCATAAAGTTAAAAAGCAGGAACAGTAGCGCAACCGGCAGAATCCAGCTCATGAGGAAAGCCATAACCTGGGCGCTGGCATCAGCTTCAGCCTCCTCGTATCTCTCCACTCCCGCCTGTTCCAGCTTATTCAACAGATCCGGATCGTAGATCGGTACTGTATAATACTCCTTTCCAATCAGGTTTCCCCATCTATCTCTGCTGGCTGTGTACTTGTCAGATTTCTCATTTGGAATAATCGTAATCTTATTTCCGTTAATGACTACCGATTCTACCTCACCATTTTCCAGCATGTCGTTAAACTCGCTGTACGGCAGCTTTTCCGTATTCGTCCGGTTCAGCAGTGAGTTCATGCCCATGACACAGATTAATGTAAAGATCATGGTAATGACAAAAACCGTAATGTTCCCTCTCTTCGGCTCTTTCTGATTGTTGCCATTCTTACTGTTGTTATCCATAAATGTAAGTTCTCCATTCTGAATAGATTATGCTCCACCTATTCTATACCATTATAGTGTCCATCTCCCCATAAATCAAGAACTGAAAATATTAAAATGTTATAAAGATCAGCCGTCCCTTCTCCCCCTGGGGCGGGTTGCGCACCCGTCTCTTTTGTGGTACGCTTGAAAAAATCTGCGAAGGAGAGCACTTATGTCAAGAGAAATACACACGATTCCCCCTGTTTTTGACAGCCATTCCAAAATTTTGATTCTGGGTTCCTTTCCCTCCGTCAAATCAAGGGAAAGCCAGTTTTTTTACGGCCATCCCCAGAATCGTTTCTGGCGTGTACTGGCAGCCGTAACCGGCCAGCCGCTTCCGTCAGACATTGCTGAAAAAAAGGAATTTCTGCTGAGAAACCATATCGCTTTGTGGGACGTCATAGAAAGCTGCGAGATAACGGGGTCCAGCGACAGTTCCATCCGGAATGCAGTTCCAAATAACCTGAACCGCATCCTTTGCGCCGCCCCTGTGTGCCAGATTTTTACAAACGGCAGAACCGCCGGCAGGCTCTACGACAAATACTGTCTGAACGATACCGGCAGACCTGCCCTCTGCCTTCCTTCCACAAGCCCTGCCAATGCCGCCTGGTCTCTCGACCGCCTTGTCACAGCCTGGAATGCTGTCAGAACTGCTCTGCAGGATGCGTAAACGCAAGCGCATATTTTTTCATCTGCGGAACACATTATAGGATGAGGTGATCATATGAAATCTATCCATGAAAGTGATGACAGCAATTACAGCAGAAACGGGGAGAGGATGCATCCGGAAAAAAATCCTCCCATCCGGAAAATGACCGTGGATGAACTGCGGAGACGGTATGAAAAAGAGCTGCGGGCTATGGACAGGAATCCTCCCCGCTTTTCAGATATATCGGATCTGGATACCTGCTCCGCCACGGACTGCACCGGACTGATTCCCTCCCTTCCCCAGTCGGAAGCAGAAAGGGAAGCATATGATGATATTCACCACATGCTTCCCAAAATTCCTTCCGCCACGGACACCCCTTAAGTCGCAGTATGCAGGGACTAATTTCCCTCTGGCTGATCAGTTTATGTCCGGTCAGAGAAGGACTCTGCTCTGCCTTCTGTTCCCTGTTCCAGGTGCCCGCCTAAAATGCGGCCTGCACCAGAACCATATAGAGCACAGTCCCCGCCCCGATGCTCAAAAGAGAATTTCTTTTCAGCACATGGAGCAGCGCCACAGCTGCGCAGGACAAAATCTCCGGAATCCCAAAGGGAGCCTGAAGGATATCCACTCCCTTCAGGCAGTAGACAACTAAAAGCCCCATGGTGGCATAGGGAAGCGTCCCGCCCAGATACTCCACGTATCTGGGCATTTTCCTGCCCTGGGGAAACAGAAGAAAGGGCAGAAACCTGGTTATCACCGTCCCCGTTGTCAGGGCTGCCAGAATCATAAGCATATATCTATTGTCCATTAAACTCTTCTCCCTTCTCTTTTGTTATCCCTTTCCCCTGTAATTTTGACTCATTCTTCCTGTAACCGGCCGAGACCGCAGCCAGGATCAGGAGCATAGCCGGAATGATAAACCGGTCTGCTCCGAACAGGGCCAGACTGACGACAGAACAGATCACTCCCGTCAGCGCCGGAACGTGACTGTCAGCCGACAGCCACTGTTCTGTAAAAATTACTACAAAAAGCGCAGTCAGGGCAAAATCCAGCCCTTCCGTATTGAAAGAAATCACTTCTCCGGCAGCAGAGCCTAAAAGGGTTCCTGCCACCCAGTAGCACTGGTCAAGAAATGTGATCCAGAAAAATTTTCTCTTCTCTGTCTGGTTTTCAGGCCGGGGCTCAGCGCAGACGACGGAAAAGGTTTCGTCTGACAGTCCGAAAATCAGATAGGGCTTCCATTTTCCCATTTCGGAATATTTTCCCAACATGGAAATTCCATAGAAAAGATGGCGTGCATTGATCATCAGAGCCATCAGAAAAGCAGCTGCCGGGCTCACGGCTGCTGTCAGAAGATTAATGCCCACGTACTGCAGACTTCCGGCATACACGATAATGCTCATCAGCACAGCCCATATGGCGCCAAAACCATTCACACTCATCAGAATTCCATAAGCGATCCCTAAAAACAGATAGCCTACCATCACGGGTACTGTTTTGGGAAATGCCTGCATAAAAGGGCTGTCCGTCTGTTTTTTTCTTGCCATTTTTCCCCTGCTCCTGCTATACTTATTGTCGAATCTGTCTGCAGAGGAGTTTTCCGGGCCGGCAGCAGTCACAGAAAACTGCCCTGCGGCAGACTGATATGTTGAATTATTTTAAAGGCTTCTGTCAGCCATGTCAATCGGGGGAGATATGAATTATCAGACATCAGATATAACTTCAGATTATAACAGTTTATCCTTTATGGACGCCTACAAGTCCTGCCGCCTCTGTCCTCGCAGCTGCGGCGTCGACAGGTACAGGGAATCTGGCTTCTGTGGCTGCGGCCCTGTCGCAAAAGCAGCCCGGGCTGCTCTGCACCAGTGGGAAGAGCCCTGCATCAGCGGCATAAACGGAAGCGGCACCGTCTTTTTCTCCGGGTGTACTCTGCGCTGCTGTTTCTGTCAGAATTATAAAATCAGCAGTGAGGGATTTGGGCGGGAAATCAGCCTCTCCCGTCTTGCCGATATCTTTCTGGAACTGCAGGAGCAGGGCGCGCACAATATCAACCTGGTCACAGCCACTCAGTATGTGCCCTCTGTCATACAGGCCCTTGACCGCGTCAAAGGGCGGCTCACCATCCCGGTCGTCTACAACTGCGGCGGATATGAAAGTCTGGAAACCATCCGCACCCTTGAGCCGTATATAGACATCTGGCTGCCGGATCTGAAATACATGGACAGCTCCCTTTCCCGGCGCTACTCTGCGGCCCCTGACTATTTTGAGGCTGCATCTGAGGCTGTCAAACTCATGATCCGTCAGACCGGCCCTCTTGTCTTCGAGGATTTTTCCGACGGCCAGCAGACCTGCCGCCTGATGAAAAGAGGCACCATTATCCGCCATATGGTTCTGCCCGGCCAGAAGGAAGATTCTATACGGCTGCTGGACTGGATCAGCCGGTCTCTTCCCAGAGAACAGTTTCTCATCAGCCTGATGAGCCAGTACACCCCCTTCTATAAAAGCCAGGTCTATCCTGAAATAAACCGCCGCATCACCACCTATGAATATGAGAAAGTAGTCGACCATGCCATAGCTCTCGGGCTTGACAGCGGTTTTATGCAGGAAAAAAGCAGCGCAAAGGAAGAGTATACGCCGCCGTTTGAGCTGCAGGGAATTTAAACCGGTCACCTGCTCCTTCAGCCGAGCCAGGATTTTACCGCAGAAAAAGCGGGTATTGATGTTATTTTATTCATCAATACCCGCTTTAAACTATCTCATCCATGGGTTTGTACCTCGTTTCATTAGTTTATCTATATGAAGTTTTCTTTTCCCCTTTCCTTTATTTTTCTCTGCCGAATCTTTTTCGTTCACTCCTTTACCTATTTCGCTGCGAACCGTTCTTCCTAATAATACTTTCTCGTCATATTACTAAGCCGACTCTTTCGAATTTTAATAGATATTTTTTCGGCCTCCTCTTCTATAAAGGTTTTAGGGGGTTCCTCTGTCTGATTCATTTATTTGAAATGTATCAGACTAAATTGATTCTCCTGGTGGTCTGTACCTCCTTATCTGAGATTTCCTTTGGACTTTTTCCTTTTGGAAAATTCCTTTGGATTAGTGGTTAAGTTCTTTTGTTTTGTTGTCTTTATTATATACATTAAAATTGATTTTGTCAATACTTTTTTGTTGTTTTTTATTGTTATTTATTTTATACAGGACTTTATCTCATTTTATTTTGTTATCAATGTTTATATTTTAATATTTATAGATATTTTTTGTATTATATATTTAATTTCAGTCTTTTTTGTTCCTCTTTCAGGGGACGGTCTGCTTTCTTCCGGCTCCGGCACCGGCGGTCCCCCCAATCCTGCTCTTACTTATGCTCCTACTTAAGGACAGATTTTTCATTCTTTTAGGGAATCTTCTGCAATTCTTCTGAAAAGTCCTTGTAATTTCCTCTCTGTTTCGGTATAATATTTCCATCTTTCCAGATTCTGTTTCTCTTCTGTTTTTCTCTATCGTTTAAGTTCTGTTTTCTGGTCTGCAGCTTATTTCCATCTGCCTTCTGTACCGGTTTCAGCTCTTACGCACTCTATTTTTCTGCTCTGACCGGCAGCCTGAGATATCTTCCTATCTGTTTGCTCCCGTCTGGCTGTAAGCCTTCGCCTCTGAAGCTGCTCTTAACATTCTTAAACTTTTTGATTTCTTTTAATTTCTTTTAATCTCATTGATAATTCTGAACGGCGCCTGCGCCTTTTCTGATTATCCCTGAAATTTTTCCACTTTTACACATTTTCTTAATCTGAAGGAGAGATTCTATGACATACGAAAATTTTCTATCTGCAATTCTTTTAGCTGTGAAGGCACAGGCCGGCCCGGAAGTGTCCGTCAGTATCCAGAAAGTCCTGAAAAACAACGGAATCGAGATGGACGGGCTGTGCATCCGGGAAAAGGATTCCCCCTTTGCCCCGGCAGTCTATCTTGAGTCCTACTATGAGGAAGCTCTGAAGGGCACCCCTGTCTCTGAGATAGCCTCTTCGATTCTGGAGGCATCTGCAGACAGGAGAGCCTTTAGCCCAGAGCTTGACACATGGATTTACGATTTCTCACAGGTGTCAGAAAAAGTAGCTTTCCGTCTCGTTTCCAGCCGGAAGAATGAAGCTCTTCTCTCTTCTGTACCACATATCCGTTTTCTGGATCTGGCTCTGATTTTTTATCTGATCCTGGAACAGAAGGAGGACGGACAGATGACCGTTCTGATCCGCAACGAACATGCAAGCCTGTGGGGCACGGACTCCAGAGAGCTTTATCGCCTGGCAGAACAAAACACTCCCCGCCTCCTTCCTGCCAAAATCGAGCCCATCGAAAATTTTCTCTTCTCTGTTCCCAAAAATACTCTCACACAGGTTCTCGACAAGGAAGCGCTCACCTGTCTTTTTGAGGAGGCTTCGCCTGTAAACCTCTATATTCTGACAAATTCAGCAGGACTTTACGGCGCTGCCTGTATGTTTTATCCGGACATATTAAAAGACTTCGCAGCGCTTACAGGGGATGATCTGTTCATCCTCCCATCAAGCATCCACGAAGTCCTCTTAAGCCCTGTGAACAAGAGCCTCACAGTTGAAGAAACTAATCAGATGATCTGCGAGATCAACCGGCTTGAGGTTTCTGCCGAAGAGCAGCTGTCTGATCATGTCTATTATTATCAGGCCTCCTGTGATCGGATTTCCCTGCCCCTTACTGTTTCTGCATCAGACGGAAAATGGAATCCACAATAAAAATCGCCATAGCCATTGCACCTGAAATCTGAAGAGTTTCTATGAAATAGGAATTGGACAGAGCCGGATCCCCCTGTATCATGTAATAGACACAGCGGTAAATGGAAGCCCCCGGTACAGTCGGGAGAATTCCCGATACAAGGAACACTGTAACAGGCGCCTTAAACACCCTGGCAAAAATATGGCTCAGCAGAGCCACCAGTATGCTTGACCAGAATGCCGCAGCAATAAGGGAATAGCCCATCTCCTGCACCAGAAGATAGGAAAGCCAGCAGACAGCACCTGCAATCCCTGCATGGATCACATGCCTCGCCGGCACTTCCAAAAGAATTCCAAAGCCCACAATCGCGATAAACGAAGCTACTGCCTGAGCCGCCATTACACCGCACCTCCCAACATTCCGCCAAGCATCATGGCCGCTCCTGTGCCGGAAGCCACCGCCAGGGCAACCACAATGGCTTCAAGGATCCTCGCTATTCCAGATGTGTAATCTCCATTTAAAGTATCTCTGATAGCCGAGGTAAAGGTTACCCCCGGCACAAGCGGCATCAGGTCGCTGATAATCACTGCATCGATATTGAGAGAGGGCAGAAAAGCAGCCTGGACAGCCAGGGAGAGAAACGCCGCGATAAAAGCCTCCGAGGCGCTGGAACAGAAATCATTCAGCCGCACCCGTCCAATCAGAATCTCAAGGAGAGCCATCACCATACCGAAGGCCCCGGCTGCCAGAACCTCCAGCCAGCCGCCGCCGAACATAATGGCGAAGGCGGCCGGCGTGAGCGTATAGCCGAGGATGCGCAGCTTTCTGCCATATTGGATTTCCCCTGCAATCTCCCTCAGCTGTTTTCCAGAATCCTCCAGGGAAAGCGTTCCCCTGCAGAACCTTCTCGATACATCGTTTACCCGGTAAACACGGTTCATATTCGTCGCCCGCTTCCTGACTCTGCGCACCACGCTGAGAGGTTCCCCCTCAGCGGACGCTAAAGTAATGAAAATACCGGTGGCCATTACAACCACCTCTGTCTCCGCTGCTCCCGAATATCGGAGAATACGGATAATTGTATCTTCCACCCGGTAAATTTCCGCTCCGCTGACCAGCATAATCTCACCTGCCAGCGCCGCCATATCTACCAGCACTCTGTCTTTCATTCGTCGTACTCCTTTAACTCCTCCAGGCCGCAAATTTCGGATTGCGGGGAATATCTTTCATCCGCTCTGCAGAACTGTTTCAGCATCGCTCTCTGATTTCTGTCCTGTCAGAAAAGCCGGCTTCCCACCTGGTAGACCGCCACGGCAGCTACCCAGGCCACGATCAGCTGGAATGCCATCATGCCGCAGGTCCACTTCCAGGAATGGGTTTCCCGCTTGATCGTGGCAATCGTGGCCGCGCATGGGGTATAGAGCAGACAGAAAATCATCAGCGCATAAGCATTGACCGGTCCGAAGCCAGAGGCCGACAGCGCTGTGCCAAGCTGTGCCATGCCTCCTGCCGAGTTGATGTTTCCGATTCCGTAGAGCACGGAAAAGCTGGAAACCACAACCTCCTTTGCCGAGATCCCTGAGATGAGGGCAACGACAATCTGCCAGCTTCCAAGTCCTGCCGGAACTAAGAGGAAGGAAATATAATGGCCAATCATTGCGGCAAAGCTGTCCGATACATCTGTCACCAGACCAGACGGCCCCAGATTTAAGATAAACCAGAGAATGATGGAAGCCACAAAAATGGTGGTTCCCGCCTTTGTCAGGTAATCCTTCACCTTGTCCCAGACATAGATCGCCACCGTACGCCCATTGGGCGTCTTGTACTCCGGAAGCTCAATCAGGAGTATATTCTCATACTCCTCCTTTGAGGAACGGTATACGATAAATGCCACCAGAATCGCCACTGCAAGGCCGATCAGGTAGAGGGAATAAGCTACCAGAAGGGCATGATCCGGGAAGAACAGTTCTGCAAACAGAACGTAAATCGGAAGTCTGGCGGAGCAGGACATAAAGGGGGTCACAAGAATGGTGCGCCGCCTGTCCTTCTGGCTTTCCAGTGCCCTGGTCGCCATAATCGCCGGAACCGTACATCCAAATCCCAGAAGCATGGGGAGAAAGGCCTTTCCCGACAGGCCCACCATTCCCATGGTTTCGTTCATAACGTAGGCCACACGGGACATGTAGCCGCTGTCCTCCAAAAAGGCCAGCGCAAGAAACAGGATGAAAATGTTGGGGAGGAAGGTCAAAATACCGCCTACTCCCGCAATAATGCCGTCGACAATCAAGGACTCCATCCAGCCGGCCACGTGAATACTCGTCAAAAACGCCTGAGCGGAGGCAGAGAACCAGTCCAGCCCTGCCTCAAAATAGCCTTTCAGAAAATCGCCTACGGTAAAGGTAAAGAAAAATACCAGCGCCATAATTCCGAGGAAAACCGGAATTCCCAGAACCGGATGGGTCAGAAGCCGGTCAATCTGATCGGTTCGCTCTGACTTGCTCTCCTTGTTGACCAGGCACTCGGAGATAATCTCCTCTATGTAGTCATATTTCTCATTGATAATGTCCTTTTCATAGCTCCTGTCGATAATATTGCTCAGATCCACCGGGTGCTCCTGACACACGGTTTCATCGTATTCCAGCATTTTTATCGCATGCCAGCGAAGGTTTTCCATCTCGCCGAACCTGGCTCTCAGGACCACCTCCGTCTTTTCGATAAGCCTCTCGATAGGCTCCTGATAGCGGACGACAATTCCATGGGGCTCCTCCTCGTAGTGGTGAACCACTGCATGCATCAGCACATCAAGACCTGTTCTTCTTCTGGCCGATACAGGGATACACGGGATGCCGCCAAGCATCTCGGGAAGGCGGTGGAGATCGATCTCCATTCCCCTCTCCTCCACAATGTCCATCATATTTAAGGCCAGGATGACCGGCTTTTTAAGCTCCAGAAGCTGCAGGGTCAGATAGAGATTTCTCTCCAGAGATGAGGCGTCCACAACATTGATGATGACATCCACCTCATTCTCCTCAATGCATTTTCTCGTGACCCGCTCCTCGATGGTATAGGAGGTCAGGCTGTAGATTCCCGGCAGGTCGATGACCCGGATGGGGCGCCCCTTGTAGCTTGTCTCCCCTTCCACCCGCTCGACTGTCACGCCTGGCCAGTTGGCCACCTTGAGCTTTGCTCCTGTAAATGCGTTGAACAGCGTGGTCTTTCCGCAGTTTGGATTTCCCACAAAGCCAACGGTTATCTGTTTCTCCTGATTCTGTCCGCTCACTGTGCCGTTCCCTCCCTTCCGTCCAAGGGCTGGATTTCAATTCCCTCTGCAATGCTGCGCCCGAGAGCCAGCCGGGTGCCTCTCACCTTCACAATCAGGGTTCCGCTCTTTTTTTTATTCATAATGGTAATTTTTGTCTTTTCATTGACGCCAAGGGCTTCCAGACGCCTGGTCAGACGGTCGGCTACCATCACCTCTCTGACAAGGTAGCTCTCTCCTTTTATTCCTTCATGTAGTTTCATATCTCTCTCCGTCCTCGTCCAGACATTAATTTCCAGAGGCAGCCTTCCGAGCCGTCTCCTCCTCATTCTGAACTGCACGTTTATTCTAATAGAATACGCATTCATTGTCAATGTCTGGTATCTGCCATGATCTTCCGCAGTCTGCCCTAATCTTCTTCCAGCTCCAGAAGTATTTTTTTGATCTCCACCATCCGGTCACGGAGGATGGCCGCCTCCTCAAAGTTCAGCTCTGCGGCTGCCTGGTGCATCTTCTTTGTCAGCTCCTTCACCAGTTTCTTAAGCTCCTTCTCATCCATGGATTCCGGATCCTTTGTCACCTCGTTGGTCACGCCCTCTGCCGCCTGGGAAATGCTGATCAGATCCCGCACTGCCTTTTTGATCGTCGTCGGCGTAATATGGTGCTCCTCATTATAGGCCTGCTGGATCTGCCTCCTCCTCTTCGTCTCTTCGATGGCGACGCGCATAGAATCTGTGATCGTGTCGGCATACATGATTACGTGACCCTCGGAATTTCGCGCTGCCCTTCCCACAGTCTGGATCAGAGAGGTCTCTGAGCGCAGGAAGCCTTCCTTGTCTGCATCGAGAATCGCCACCAGGGAGATCTCGGGAATATCCAGTCCCTCTCTCAGAAGGTTGATGCCCACCAGAACGTCGAATACGTCAAGGCGCATATCCCGGATGATCTCTGCCCTTTCCAGCGTGTCAATATCGGAGTGCAGATATTTCACGCGGATGCCCGCATCCCTCATATAATCCGTCAGATCCTCAGCCATCCGCTTCGTCAGAGTGGTGATGAGCACCTTTCCCTTCTTCTCGATTTCCCGATTGACCTCGCTGACCAGATCATCAATCTGCCCCTCCACCGGGCGCACATCAATGGGCGGATCGAGAAGGCCGGTGGGACGGATGATCTGCTCTGCCCGGAGCATTTCGTGGGCCTCCTCATAGTCAGAAGGAGTGGCAGAGACAAAGAGCATCTGATCGATTTTCGACTCGAACTCCTCAAAATTCAGAGGACGGTTATCGAGAGCTGACGGGAGGCGAAAGCCGTACTCCACCAGGGTCTTTTTTCTGGATCGGTCGCCGGCGTACATTCCCCTGATCTGGGGCAGGGTAATATGGGACTCGTCTATTATAATAAGGAAATCCTCCGGGAAATAGTCGATGAGGGTGCAGGGCGGCTCCCCCGGCGCAGAGCCCGTCAGGTGGCGGGAGTAGTTTTCAATTCCCGAGCAGAATCCTGTTTCCCGCATCATCTCCACATCGAAGTTGGTTCTCTCCAAGATGCGCTGCGCCTCAAGGAGCTTGTCCTCGCTCTTGAACCAGGCCACCTGCTCCTTGAGCTCTTCCAGAATGTTTTTAGCTGCCAGCTCCATCTTCTCCTTTGGAATGACATAGTGGGACGCGGGGAAAATAGCCACATGTCCCAGCTGCGCCTTGATCTCCCCGGTCAGGGTATCGATCTCTGTAATCCGGTCCACCTCATCCCCGAAGAATTCTATCCGGTAGGCATCGCCGCCGGAATAGGCGGGATAGATTTCCAGCACATCGCCGCGGACACGGAAAGAACCGCGCTTGAAATCCATGTCGTTTCTCGTGTACTGGATGTCGATGAGCTTGTGTATCACCTCATCCCTGTCCTTGATCATGCCGGGGCGCAGGGAGATCACCATCTCCTTATAGTCGATAGGGCTTCCCAGACCGTAGATGCAGGAGACAGAAGCCACGATAATGACATCGCTTCTCTCGGAGAGGGCTGCGGTAGCCGAGTGGCGAAGCTTATCGATCTCGTCATTGATGGATGAGTCCTTTTCAATATAGGTGTCCGTGGACGGGACGTAAGCTTCGGGCTGGTAGTAGTCGTAGTAGGAGACAAAATACTCCACGGCATTGTTGGGAAAAAATTCCTTAAATTCACTGTAGAGCTGGGCCGCCAGTGTCTTATTGTGGGCAATGATCAGCGTAGGCTTGTTTAAGGCCTGGATGACGTTTGCCATGGTGAATGTCTTGCCGGAGCCGGTAACGCCAAGCAGCGTTTCAAATTGATTTCCTTCTTTAAAGCCCTTAACCAGTTCGGCGATGGCCTGGGGCTGGTCGCCGGTGGGGGCGTATTCGGATACTAGTTCGAAATGGTCCATAATTTACTCCTTCAATCACAATTATACTATTTTTCTGTATTCTGGTTCTGCACAGATATTTCTGCCCTCACCTGCATCAAAATTTTCCCCAGAAGGTTCTGACCCTTCCATTTATCCGCACAAAATCGTTCCTCATCCTGCATAGAAAGGCCAATTCCCCAGATTCGATCCTTCACAGCACATTCTGCAATCATCTTCTCTCCTGTCTCCAGAAGTTTTTCAGCCAGTTCAGGATTTTGAAGAAATTTCTGGAGTACCCCTTTATGGACGATTGCTTCTCTCTTCTCCCTCCAGATTTTTTCATCAAAATGCTGCACCATTCTGCCCAAAACCTTTATCTCGGCCACATCACCCGTCTCCAAAATCTTTTCCGCTGTCCTCTGATCCTGAAACAGAATTGCCTTTTTAAACATCATATACTGTTCCATTGATGAAAACGTGATTTCATCAACCGTAAACGCGGAACGGTACCAATTACTCAAATACCCGTTTTGTTCTTCCGGATTATGAAAACATATCAATGGTTTTCCCTCCCAAAATCATCTGTCCTCTTTTGGCTCTTTCAAACCGCATTGATTTCCAACTTTGTAGACGGCTGTCTGAAGATCAAGATCATGCAGTCCTGGATAACCTTCAAACATAAAATGAACCGGAATTAACTCCACTACATCTTTACTGGTAAGCTGGTAAGTCCATTGAAACAGCGCATAGAACTGCCCGATCCAGTTAGGTGCAAATCCGCCGTTAGACTCTCCTCTTTTGATTTCATAGTGATCATTTGAAAGAAAATAATGAAACAGCGATTCCGCATCCATGGTACATACATAAGCCTGTCCTTTATCAATCATTGCCCGGGTATGACTTTTCATATATGTTTCAATAAAATTTTCGATGTCCATCTCCGGGTAATTATCCTGTGCATATTCAAACAGCTTTCCCTGATTTTCAACTACTTCTTCTAAATAACTTTTGCTGAACACGTCCATTTTCTACCTCTTATATCAATTTGCTGAATACCTTGTCTATCTTATTTTCATCGGAGTTAATCAAAGCATACATGGCCTCTCTCGCCGTTCTGTCACGCTGAATATATTGAGGATTTGCTTTTGAAAATTCAACCTCCTTCAAAGCCGAATGCTCTTCTTTTAAGGCCTGAAACGCTTTTTCTGATTTTAAGCAATACTGAATCCCCAGATCACCCAGTTTTAATAAATCTGGAAGAATACTGATATCCACTTCATCTCTGACAAAACATTTTGCAATATAAAAATAAGATGCATTTGCACGCCATCCCTTAATTACATCATAGTCCTCTGTAGAGATCTGGTACTTTTCAATAAACCTCGGTGCCAGCACTTTGTATCTTCGTCCCGTATCAGCATCGCGATGCTTCATTAGTTCCGCCAACCATGACAAAATATCACGTTTTTCAAAATCCAGTATTTTTAAATCACTGGTGTCTAATATGAATTTATGCACCCAACCATTCTTTTCTACCGGATTGCAGACAGACCACTCGGATGCCAATGCCGGGCTTTCCGTCAGATAAAATCCTCTGCCGTAATCGTGCTTATCGTTTCCCAATCCGTATGTAGGAACAACCTCTTTGTTCGGACTTCCGTGATATAAAATAATTTCCTTTTTATTGTTCTCCACTTTATATACCCCATTCAAATTTCATAGGTTCTTCTTATATCGCTTTTCGTCATCAGTGTCCTAATCTCTTGAGGAGCTGTCATCTGTCTCGCTGCTACTCTTCATAAAGACATACCATCATTTTCTGATTCTTCCAGTATATTGACAAGTTTCTCCCTTGCCTTTGCCAGCAATGATAAAATTTCGGGGAATACTTGAAGCAGGCACAAAGCTCTCTCTCTGCTATAATGTCTCGTTTGCTTCTTTCTTCCTTGTATGTATCTTTGCGAATGAAGGTCACCTGTTTTACCTAAGCCACCTGTTTTATCTGCCCATACAGTCATATAGTACACGATTCTGGTGCATAAACAGCATCAAACATCTCAGAATTCACATCGCAGATTCTGTAAGCCTCAGAACCTCGGCTCTTTGCTGCCAGATCGGCAATAGTTAATGCTCCCTTTAAGCATACCTGCTTTTCTGCCAGTCAGACAAATTATAGCATGAATAGTAAAAAAAGTATAGCCAGCAAACAGAACATCCGTTCTTTTTTGCTGTACTTTTTCGTACAGAGCGCGCCAGCCCCGAAGGAATTTGGATTCCAGGATGTCCTGAGGGTATACCTTTCCCTGCGCTCAGGGATTTTGACTATGCAGGGCTAATTTTTGCCTTTCCCGCAGTTGATTTTCCAGCCTTATAACACCAAAATTTCTCCTATCGCTCCAAAGCCTTCATCCTCTTTTTATCCGCTCTTTTATCCTTTCTTCCATCTGCTTCCTCACTTTGGACGAAAAATTCAAGAAGCCGATAAAAATAATCTCTGAAATAATTCAGAGAACACAGGAGCAGAAAGGCTGCCTCCAGACTAAAACCATCCAATATTCCAAATAGAAGCAGCGTAAAGGGCATAACGGTGAGAATGCCCTCTTCCCTTCTTCTCATTTTCCTTGACAACTCCCTGCCAATCCATCAAAATAGAAACAAATCAGACAAATTTAAAGCCAGAACAGAAGCCCGTCCCAGAGCCGGCTGCGAGGGCGGCCGGTATGCAGAAACGCGTCTGCTCTGCACATCACTTACAAAACAGGAGGATTGAACCATGCAGCATCACAGATTTACAAACGACTACAGCGAAGGGGCCCATCCACGGATTCTGGAAGCTCTCATGAATACAAACCTTACTCAGCACACCGGTTATGGGATGGATGAACACTGCCAGAAGGCGGCAGAGCTGATCTGCCGCGAGTGCAGTCACATAGCCTCTGGCGCAGACAGTCATCCAACCATACGAACAGATCTGGATATTCACTTCCTTGTGGGCGGGACACAGACCAACCGGATTGTCATCGACACGGCTCTCCGGCCATACCAGGCTGTGATCGCCGTCTCCACCGGTCACATCAATGTCCATGAAACAGGAGCTGTTGAGGCCTCCGGCCACAAGGTGATTGCTGTTCCGGGTGAGGACGGAAAACTGACAGCCAGCGCCGTTGAAAAGGTGCTCTCCGCCCACAGGGATGAGCACATGGTTCAGCCGAAAATGGTCTACATCTCCAATACCACAGAGCTGGGAACACAGTATACAAAAAAAGAGCTGGAAGAACTCAGCCGTCTCTGCCGTTTAAAAGGACTCTATCTCTTCCTCGACGGCGCAAGACTCGGCTCCGCCCTCACGAGTCCCATCAATGATCTGACCATGGCGGATCTGGCTGACCTGACAGATGCCTTCTATATCGGAGGAACGAAAAACGGCGCCCTGTTTGGCGAGGCCCTTGTCATCCGCAACGATTCCATCAAGAAAGATTTTCGCTATATGATCAAGCAGAACGGCGCTATGCTGGCAAAGGGATGGCTTTTGGGAATCCAGTTTGAAACACTCTTTACAGACGGACTTTTCTATGAAATGGCTGCCCACGCCAATGAACTTGCACAAATCATGAGAAAGGGATTTGAGGACTGCCAGATTCCCTTCTTATCTTCTTCTGCCTCAAACCAGCTCTTCCCCATCGTCGATGACAGCCTGGCTGAAAAGCTGATGAGACTGTACGGAGCCAACGCAGAGAAAAAGACAGATGACACGCATACGGCCATCCGTTTTGTCACATCCTGGGCAACTCCCCGGGAAGCTGCCCAGGAGTTTGTCCGGGAGCTGAAAGCGATGGTATAGCTTCCGTATGCCCATGCAGCACTGCCCAGCCGTCTTGAACATTTCGGCCTGAGCTTCTGGCTGGAGCTTCTGCTCTGCTTTTATTCTGTCCGGCATATCTGGCATAAAACACCCCCTGACAGGGCGCAGAAATGCAGACCTGCCAGGGGGTGATAATCTGTTTTCATCTGTTCGTTTTTAGCTGTTCATTATTAGCTGTCCATCTTCTCCGCTCCATCATCCTCTGTTCCGCTGTCCCCTCTCTGCACGGCCAGTTCCTTCCTGGCCTTATTGGCATTGACAATGATAAACACAGCGGCAATTACCTCTCCGGCCATTACTACTGTCATAAAATTAAAGGATGTAAGGCTGGTCAGGCACCAGAAGCCGGAAATGATCAGGATCACAATCCCAAATCCAAAGCACAGACCCGCTTTTTCCTGATTTTTGCTCTTGATCAGAATCAGAAGACTAAACAGGAATTGAATCCCTCCGTTCATCACCAGAGCAATAACCGTGGCCGCAGCCATCACCCCGCCAATTACCGCTCCGCTTGCCCCCGCTGCTCCTGCCATACCGCTTACGACCAGACCGACGGCAGCCATGCCTATAAGCATCACAACAATGGTGATAATGCTGAGGACAAGCACAATAATCGAACCTGTTTTGACTTTTTTCATTTCTTCCATACCCATACCCTTTCCTTTCTCTTTTGAACCAGTGAAATTCCTGTTATCTTTTATTCTACCAATTAAATCAGTGTATTTCAATATTTCATTTGTTTTTTTAGTTTTTATCGCATCCTTATATTTTTATTTCTGTCTTTTTATTCATCTCGCTATTTTCTGTTCAAACTTTCTATTTTATATTCAAACTCTCTATTTTCTATTCACATTCTTCATTTTCTATTCACACCCTTCATTTGCTATCCAAACTCTTTGTTTTCTATCCACACCCTTTATTTGCTGTTTAAACTCTTTGTTTCTGGGAGACAGCCTTTGGAGCATAGCAGAAAGCGATAAAATACATTCAGGATATTCAAATTCTGTCTCGCCAGGGTACTTTTCTGGGGCTTCTGAAACCGCCTGCTGAAAAACTGCACAAAAATACGCCTTGCATTAGAGAAAAACTCTTCAGCAAGACGTATTTTTTATTTCAGGTTCTCTTATCAGGCTGCCTCATCTCCTGCCTCAGTACTGTCTTCCTGGGTATTGGCCTCTTCCCCATTCAGCACATTGAGAGCAGCGGTGAGCTGATTGTCCTGATCCTTGGGTATTTCTATCATCGTCGCCAGATCTTCGTTCAGCTCCACCGTCACATCCGGCTCTATTCCCGTTCCGTGGAGATCTGTTCCGTCCGGCGTATAGTAATGCTCCGTTGTGAGCTTGACTCCGCTTCCGTCCTGCAGAGTGTACAGAGACTGCACAATTCCCTTTCCGAATGTGGTAGTTCCGACGATCGTTGCCCTGTCATGATCCTTCATGGCTCCTGTAAATACCTCGGAAGCGCTGGCGGAATTTCCGTTTACGAGAATTGCTGTGGGAATATCCAGCTCATGTCCATCCTCTGATGTGTAGGTTTCCCCCACTCCATTTCGATCTGCAATGGAAACAATTGTCTGTCCGTCCGGGAGCAGGTAGTCAACCATGGACACAGCGGCGTTCAGCTCACCTCCCGGATTATTTCTGAAATCCAGAATGAGCTGTTCCATTCCCTGACTGAGAAGCCCGTCGATTCCGGACTTAAACTGCTCTGCCGTCACGGTGTCAAATTCTGTCACCAGCAGGTATCCTGTCTTACCATCGTCCATCATCTGGTACTCTACTGTCTGAACCTCCAGCTTACGGCGGTTCATAGTAACCTCTACTTCTTCCCCGTCGCGGTAAACCGTGAGCGTTACAGAAGTATTCTCTTCTCCCCTCACATACTGGCTAACAACGGTGTCGAGATCCATGCCGCTCACATCAAGCCCGTCTACCTTGTAGAGAATATCGCCCGGAAGAAGTCCTCCCTCCTCAGCCGGCGAATCCTTGTAAACCTTGATAATTGTGGAAACATTTGTCATCCTGTCCTGGGAGATCATGGCACCGATTCCGCAGTATTCCCCGTTTGTTTCCTCCATCATGGCGGTCATCTCCTCCGGGGTATAGTAGTCGGCGTAGAGATCTCCCAGGCTGTACATAAGCCCCTTGTAGATTCCCGCCTCCTCAATGGCCGGATCCGTGTCAAACAGGTAGACCTCATTAATCAAATCCAGAATGACTCCCAGTTTCCCGGTGACCTGGTTCATATCAAGGGAAGCTGCTTCGTCCGAGCTTGCCTCCTGCCCGGAGCCGCCCTGGCCGCTTCCTGCTCTCAGCAGAATCTGACGTCCGAACATATAGATTCCAATGGAAGCCCCCACCGTCACCAGGCAGACAAATGCTGTGGCGAACACGCCCACCATAACACCCTTCCAAAATTTATTTTTATTGTCCATAATTAGCCTCCTCACCAGCCGCAGAGCAAATCTGCCCCCTGCCTGTTTGCAGAAAATGGAGCCGAACTCTCTATTATGCGGTATTTTATGCCAGTTTTTACTTCAGCCTTCTATGGGCTCACATACTGTGAAGGGTTGACGTATGCCCCATTCACTCTGACTCCGAAATGAAGGTGCGGCCCCGTTGAATATCCGGTAGAGCCAACCTTGGCTATAACCTGCCCCTTCTTAACTGTCTCACCCACAGATACCAGAAGCTTGGAACAGTGCATGTATACAGTGGATACCCCGCCTCCATGGTTTATCATAATGTAGTTTCCGGCCGAGTAGCTGTATGTAGAGATAGTGACTGTTCCGTCGGCAGCTGCGACAATATCACTTCCCGACGATGCCCCTATATCGATTCCCTTGTGGTTGCTGGAAGCTCCCTCCGTCGGTGAGCTTCTCCCGCCAAACCCGGAGGTGATACGGCTGCTGGAAGGGCACGGCCATATAAAGCTAATATTCCCAATACTTACCGTTTTATACTCCTCTCCCTTCTCCTGGGCCTTCTTCCTTGCCTCCTCTTCCTGGCGTTTCAGCTCTGCCTCTATCTGCTGAATTCTGTTTTCCTGGGCCTCTATATCTGCCTGATAGGAGGCAAGCTGCGATTCATTGGCTGCAATCTGATTCTGGTATTTCTGCAGCTCCCTCGACTTTTCTCCCACCAACTTCTCCACAGAGTCCTGCTTGGCCTTTGTCTGCTCCTGCAGGGTCAGAAGCTCTTCATGTTCTGCTTCCAGCTTCTCTTCATCGTCAGCTATCTTCTCCTTTATCTCTCCGTATTCGGTGAGCTTTTTTCTGTCATAGGATGAAATCTGCTGGATATACTCTGCCCTGTTCAGCATCTCAGACATAGAGCCGGATTCCAAAAGCAGATCGAGATAGCTCGTATCCCCTTTTTCATACATATATTTTATCCTCAGCTTCATGGAGGCATACTGCTCTTCCTCCGTCTTTTTAGCCTCCTCAAGCTGAGCCTTCGTCTCCTCAATGTCGGCTTCCTTGTCTGTAATCCGGCTGTCCAGGGAAGAGAGCTCGTCATCTAACCGGGCCAGTTCCCCGTCCAGCTCCTTCACATAACTCTCCGTATCTGCCTTCAGCTTCTCCAGCTCCTGTATCGTTTCCTCCGTCTTTTTCTTCTCCTCCTCCAGAGAAGATATTTTGTCCTTTGCGCTGTCAATATCACCCTTTCCCGCCGCCTGAACCGGTATAACGGCCAGAACCGCAGCCAGCGCAATCAATCCAGTTTTTATACTGCGTTTTCCCATGTGCCTCATCTCCTAAACCTTAAGGTGCCTGCGGATTGTAAAAAAGCTTCCCACAAAGCCAATCCCTACTCCCAGCAACATGGCCACTCCCACCATATACGGGAAAATAACGTGGAGCGGAATGAACACAACAATATTGGAAAGCATCTCAAAATGCTCTCCCAGATAGGATATCACCTGTCTGTAAACCATATAGATCAGCCCCAGAGGAATGGCAGCTCCCACCAGACCGATAATAATTCCCTCCACCACGAACGGGGATCGGATCATAAAATTTGTGGCGCCGATCAGCCTCATAATTCTGTTCTCATTCTTCCTGAAGGCAGCCGCTGTCCTGATGGTATTGCTGATCAGGAAAATAGACACGGCCAGCAGAAGAATAATGATCCCGAGGGACACAAGCCCCAGTATTTTGTTAAAATCCGTCATCCCTGCAGCTACATCCTTGGAGTAGTTGACTCTCCGCACTCCGTCAAGGGACTGAAGCCACGACACCATATGTTCCTGGCTCGTCAGATCCGTCAGGAAAATTTCATAAGAAGCAGAGTCTGCCAGGGGATTATCCTGTTCAAACCCCTCTGCCAAATCCTCCATACCCGCAAAATAGTCCGCCTTAAACGATTCCCAGGCCTCCTCCGGCGAGGTGTAGACGCATTCCTTCACATTCGGCTGTTTTACTATCTCAGCTCCAATAGCCTGAATCTCCTCCTGTGTCAGGTTTTCATCAAAGAAAACTGTGATTCCCACCGTAGTTTCCACATTTTTCACCATGTAGCGCACATTCGCCACAAGGGAGAAAAAAATGCAGAACAAAAAGATACAGGCGGAAACAACAGCCACAGAGGCCAGCGAAAACCAAATATTTTTTCCTATATTTTTTATGCCTTCCTTCAGGCAGTACCAAAATGTGCCTACTCTCATATCTGTTTTCCTCTTCCTCTGTCCCGTCCTCTCTGCTCTCTTACCTGGCTGAAGGATACAGTTTTGTCCGCAGACTGGCTGTCCACAGGCACTTCCATGGCTCCTCCATAACTCTTTGCGCCAGAACCATATTCCTCACGGCCCAAGCCGCGGCCGCTCCGGCTCTCTGCCTGACTGCGGACGCTTCTCTCATACTTTTCTCTTTCATCCCTGACTGCTCTTTTTGTGCTCTCCGACTCTTTTACGACAGGTCCCCGCCTGGAATGAATCTCTTCCACCTGCAGCTCCCCGTAATCCCACGGCTCCATAACCTCATCACTGACGACACAGCCTCTGTCAATGGTAATCACCCGTTTTCCCATTTTTTCCACAATCTCATGGCTGTGGGTAACGACCACCACCGTAGTCCCCCGCCGGTTGATCTGCTCCAGAAGTCCCATGATCTCCATGGAATTATGAGCGTCCAGGTTTCCTGTGGGCTCATCGGCCAGAAGAACCGCCGGATTGTTGATCAGCGCCCTTGCGATGGCCACTCTCTGCTGTTCTCCTCCTGAGAGCTGGTTCGGATAGGACTTATATTTTGAGGAAAGTCCCACCTGCCGCAGGATGGCGGGAACATTTTCCTTTATCTTCCTTGTGGGTATTCCGAGAACCCGCTGGGCAAAGGCCACATTCTCGTATACGGTCATGTCTTTCAGCAGACGAAAATCCTGAAACACGACTCCCAGCATTTTTCTGTATTTCGGCACATAGCGCCGGGGCATCTTTCCCAGCTCCATGTCATTTACAATGACTTTTCCGGATGTCGGCTCCACTTCCTTTAAAAGAATCTTCATCAGGGTAGATTTGCCGGAACCGCTGCGTCCCATGATAAAAACAAACTCTCCCTCCTCGATGCGTATGTTAATATTTTTCAGAGCCTTATTCTTATTGTCATATGTCTTATTGAGATTGATGATCTCTATCATGCTCTTCTCCTCAGATTATGTAAACTGCTGCAACACATGGGCCCCATTTCTGCACAATTGCTCCCCCACATATTGCAGCAGTCCGCTTTCTGCTTATATTTCTTTTCACACTGGCCCGGCGGTCCTGAATAGTACCGCCGCAGGCACTCACTATTTTCAGCCGTGCACACCAGTTCTGATTTCTTAAAGCTTTCCCGGGCAGCATTCCCCAAAACTCCCCGGACAGTATTCCTCAAAAACCTTCCCCGGGCAGCGCTCCCCGCTTTTCTCTGAATCGGCTGCGAAGCCGCCAGAAAATTTATCGCCCTGCCATCGGGATTAATAGTCAAGATTTTCCATATACTTCATATATTTTACAACCATGAGCGCAATCTTAAAGGTAATCGCGTCCTCAAACACCCGCAGATCGAGACCTGTGCTCTTCTGGAGCTTATCCAGGCGGTAAACCAGAGTGTTTCTGTGAATATAGAGCTGTCTGGACGTTTCTGATACGTTTAAACTGTTCTCAAAGAACTTGTTGATCGTGGTCAGGGTCTCCTCGTCAAAGTCATCCGGTGACTTTCCATCGAAGATTTCCTTGATAAACATACGGCACAGGGGCAGCGGAAGCTGGTAGATCAGACGTCCGATTCCCAGGTTGCTGTAGGCCACTACGTTCTTTGTGCTGTAGAAAATCTTTCCCACATCCAGGGCCATCCTGGCCTCCTTGTAGGAGCGGGATACATCCTTGATCTCATTGACAATGGTTCCGAATGCCACATTGACCTTCGACAGAGCCTCCGTGTTCAGCATGTCGAGAATCATGTTCGCCGTCTTTTCCAGATCGCTGTAGGTCTCACCCGGCTTTACCTCCTTGACAAGAATAATATTTTTCTCGTCTACTGCCGTAATGAAGTCCTTCGTCTTTGTGGAAAACAGGCTTCTCACAGTTTCCAGGGCGTTTCCGTCCTTCTCCATCTGTGTCTCGATAATGAATACCACACGCTTCACATTGGTCTCAATGTGGAGCTTCTTTGCGCGGTTGTATATATCTACTAAAAGCAGGTTGTCGAGCAGAAGATTCTTGATAAAGTTGTCCTTGTCAAACCTCTCCTTATAGGCAACCAACAGATTCTGCATCTGAAACGCCGCCATCTTGCCAACCATATATACATCATCGCTTCCGCCTCTTGCCAGCAGAACGTACTCCAGCTGATGCTCATCGAATACCTTAAAGAACTGATGCCCCTGAAGCACCTGGCTGTCAGCCGGTGACTCCACAAATGCCAGAATTGCATTTTCGTACTCTTCCGCACCGGAAAAAGTGGAGGCCAGAATCTTTCCCTCTGTATCGCAGATACACAGATCAACTCTTGTAATCCCTTTTAACCCCTCAATATTTGTCTGGAGTATCTGATTTGATATCATAGCCTTCTCTCCTTTTCAAAAATTTTCCCTGATTACTATATTAATGCAAAACGCCGAAAAATGAAAGAGTAATTATTAATTCTTCACAAAAAAACGCAAATTTTTTTCGATTCTGATTCGATTCCGACAGGAAGCTGTTAAAAATTCCCAGTCACTGCCAAGGCAGCAAGGTCTTTCCTGCAGCGCAAAAAAGGCAGACTGTGCGAAAACAGCCTGCCAATCGGGAAACTTTTTAAGCTGCAGACAAAGGTCTTAAGACCTCCGCTCTGAAGACCATCTGAATGCTTATCTGAAAGCTATCTGAGGATATTGCGTCCGCTCTCCTTGTCAAACACACACATATTCTCCTTTTTCACATGGAAGGATACTGTTTCCTTCGAAAGTTCTCCCAGAGGCTCTGCAAGGCGGAGCACAAAGGCCCCCTCCTCCCTGTTCATGGACAACAGCTTCCCGTCCCCGGACAGTTCACACGCCTCTGCCGGAACCGTGAACACCTCATTCTCAGGATGCTCCCGGTCTGCCCCGAGACAGGCATCCTCCGGACGGATTCCTACGGTGATTTCCTTTCCGTCGTACCCCAGCTCCTTTATCTTTCTTCCCAGCTCCTTTGGAAGCAGGATGCGGCCTTTCTCTAATTCCACATATACCTGAGGGCCTTCGCTGACTGCAGTGCCGTCCATCATGTTCATGCCAGGATTACCCACAAATTCCGCCACAAAGCGGTTGACCGGACAGCAGTAGATATTTCTCGGCGAATCTGCCTGCTGAATGGTGCCATCCTTCATTACAACGACCGTTTTTCCCATCTTGAGAGCCTCCATGGGATCGCCTGTCGCATAGATCGCCGTGGTCTGCATTCTCTCATACAGCTTCAGCAGCTCGTTCTGCATATCCTCCCTGGTCTTTTCATCCCGACTGGAAAAGGGTTTGTCCATCAGAAAAATTCCGGGCCTCCTGGCAATGGCACGCCCCACTGCCACCAGCTGTCTCTGGGCCTCTGTCAGCTTTTCCGGCATACAGTCAAGCACCTCTGCCAGATCCAGAATCTCTGCTGTCTCTCTCACCAGGCAGTCAATCTCCTTCTGCGGAAGATGTTTCAGTTTAAGTCCGAAAGCCATATTTTCATAGACAGACATCTGGGGATAGAGAGTACAGTTTTGAAAAATCATGGCAATCTCCCGCTCTCTGGGTCCTGCCTCATTTGCCCTCTGTCCGTCTATCAGAAGCTCCCCCGAAGAAATATCCTCCAGTCCTGCTATCATACGCAGCACAGTGGATCGTCCGCAGCCTTCCGGCCCCACAAGCACAACAAAATCATGATCTTCTATCTCAAGATTGAAATCCTTTACAACTACATGTCCGTTCTGATAGTATTTTGTGATGTTCTTCAGTGACAATCCAGCCATTTCTTCTCCTCCTAGATAACCCTTTCGTTTATATGTATCATATCTTGATACGGAACCAGACAAATTTCATCGCCAGCCTTTGCAGTCATTATACCATATCCTCCGGATACGGCAGCCTCCGGCGGAATTTAGCGCCCGGCTTTCAGCAGTGCATGCTGAAACCGGCATGCGCAGGTATAATGACCGCTTTGCAGTCATTATACCTTGAAACATCCACGCTGAACTATCGTCTCAACTGCCAAAAAAAGCCTTATTTTTTGTATATGTTGTAATAAGTCGGAAAAAAACTGTTCAATTTGCCAAATATTACACTCTCTTTTCTCCCAATTCCATATAAAATCATTACGAATCCCATGTTGCTTCGAAAGTGCCGAATATTTCTGTGAAAAGTTCACAATAGGTACCGCCTCTTTTCGGGTAATGTGAGAGTGTTTTGCATAAATGTCAGAGAATTCTAAGCAGAGGAGGCAAACAGAATGTAAGTCTATGTAACACGTCTTTTTCTGAAAACAGAAAAATTCTGCAGAAAAAAAGCACCAGCTTCTGCTCTCGCAGATAACTGATGCTCTCTCCAGTTTATAACTGGGGTACAAGGATTCGAACCTTGAAATGACGGAGTCAGAGTCCGTTGCCTTACCATTTGGCGATACCCCAACAACGAATGTCATTATACTATATGGTTTCGTGTCCGTCAATAGTTTTTTTAATTTTTTTTATTTTTCTGCCAAATCAGCTTTTTCTTCAGTATCAATCATAGTCATCTACCAGCTTAATGCGGACAGCCACTGTGTTGATAAAACCGCCCTCCGGAAGTTCCAAATCTGCCTCATGGCTGATTCCAGGAAGCTCCCAGCTGTCCTCCAGCTCCACACGAATCCATGCCTCCTCAGCCTCCTTGGCTCTCTCAAGGGCCTCTTCAAAGTTATCTCCCTCAGCCACGCATCCCTCCAAATCAGGGAATACAACTTTATATCTTCCATTCTCATCCAGAATAAAAATTGCCGGATATGCAAATTTCATGATCATTCCTCCTGCCTTTAGTTAGTTTCCCTTCCCGATGGCATGTCGGTGCTTCAGCTCCAGCATGATCCGGGAATGCAGGCATCACTGCCAGCCCAAACATAATGCCATATCCTCTGGATATGCTACTCTCTCCGGGGGATGCGCACTCGCCGCAGTGGTGTTTTGGCTCCCTTCGGGTCCCATCGGGACGTTAGTCAAATGCATGCTCATGCAAGCATGGCATGCATTTTTCTCGCTATTATATCATAAAAACAGCTGCGTGGCAAACAGGAAACGCCGTTTCGTAAAACAGACAAAGCGGATCTGCCTCCCAAAGATTTCTCTCCTCTTTTCTGTGCAGATTCGCTTTGTCTGGTTTTCTTTTATTAAAATTCCGTTTGTTTTAATCTCTGTCTGTTTTCTGTGTCTTTATCAACAGCTTCCGTCCCGCCCGCTTTTGTCCATGCAGTATTCTGTCTCCTCACCCGGTCTCCACTCTCCGCTTGGGGCGGGCAGAGTGACTGGCATGCCGCTCGCCTCTTTCGCACTGTCCGAAAAGTCACACGCGCACTTAACATCAGACCTGTATTTCCGTTCCCTGCTCCTTAGGCGGAACAGACCTGGATTCTGCAGGCTCAGTCAGCGCAGGCAGTTCTGCTGCGGCTGCATCCGAGGTTTCTGTGCCCTCCTGGCTTTCACCCTTTGATCCTTCGTTTTCCTGGCTGCCCTGCTCTCCTTCGCTCTCCTCAGTCTCCTCCTCTGTATCTCCGTCATCTTCGTCCGGGTCATCCGGGCTTTCTTCGTCTCCATTGCCCATGGCGCCGTCGCTGATGTCAGGAGTATCAAAATAGCCCTTCACCGTTCCGTAGGAGCCTCCCTCTCTGGGCTTTACGCCGCTTAAGATAAAGACATAGGATTCTCCTCCTTCCAGGCCTTCTATCTCGATGGCGCAGGAGTCAGGACCCGTATCTGTGATCTTGGCTGAATAGCTTCCGCCGTTTGAGTCCTGCACAGAAATAGTCGGATTTTTCCATCTCACCCGTTCTTTAAAGGTCACATCTAAAATGCCCTCGTAGTAATCTACATAGTCGATTCTGGCCTTCTTTCCGCTTTCTGCCTCTTCCTCCTGCTCCTCTGTTTCAGGAGTTCCGGCTGTAGAGACAGGGGGAGCCGTCGCAGTTGGCTGAGAGGTGCTCACACTTTCTGTACTCTGACTCTCCTCAGAGCTTTCTGTCTGTATCTGTGAAGTTTCTGTCTCGGCTGCAGAGGTTGTGTTCTGTGAAGATGCTTCCTCCGTTTCTGCAGTGCCGCCTATCTGATAGGAACGCTCCGCAATTTCCCTGGCAATCTCCTCCATGGTCATTCCTGCAAAAGCCTCCAGCTCCGCTTCAGACAATCCGTTTTCTTCTACCAGCTCATACAGGAAGCATGCCTTTCCATAGGAAATATTGTACTGATCTGCAATCTCGCCAATCTCCTGGGTATCCGTCGCCTGCTGATCATAGACCACCGCATTGACCTTATGGGCCTCCAGGGAGGTCTCAATGTCAGTCACCACATCCTTCCTGAGCACGGAGGCCTTCTCCGTATCCTCATTGGTAACGGTAACCAGAATCGCGTTGTCCAGCTCGTCCAGGTAGCCGCATCGAACCATCGAACCGATAATGGCATTGACTCCTATATTCAGGTCAACCCCTTCCAAGTCCATGTCCGCCAGAACTGTGACGGCATCCTCATTCAGTGCCTCTGTCTCGAGTATCTTGTCCTTACGGTTTACTGAAATTTCAATGCTTGGATTTACATCCAGCCCGATAACCGAATCCACCCGTGTATTCTGATAATGCATCACGCCGCCGTACAGGGCTGCCACACAGAGACAGGCTGCAGCCGCCGTAACCGCTCTTCTCATCTTCCTGTATATCTTCAGACGTTTTGGCTGCTCTATATACCGAAGCTGCGGGGTGTCCAGATCGATCCTGTCTAATACATTGGGAGTCAGGGCTTCCACCGCCGATTTCAAATGGCTGGCAATCTCATCATTATTCCATTTTTCATGTGCATCGGCCAATGTTATCCCTCCTCTCTCAAATAATTTTTCAATTTCTTCATGGCGCGGCTGTACTTTGACAGCACAGTGGCTAACGGCATACCCAAATCTGCCGCGATCTCCCTGTGCTTCAATCCTGCTGTCGTATGTAGCAGTACAATCTGCCGCTCCTCTTCCTTCAGGATTTTCAGGGCCCCGTAGAGCACCAGCTTATCGGCGGCATCTTCTATCTGAGGACAGAATTCACCTGTCTCCATCTCTGAAAGATCAGAAAGCCCCATGTCCGACTCATGCTTCTGATCCCTGAATCTCATATAGCAGAGATTTCTGGCTATCGTAAACATCCAGGCCAGGGGTTTTCCCTGGGACTGGTAGCTGCCCGCTGAGGTCCACACCTTCAGATAGGCTTCCTGCATGATCTCCTCCGCGTCCTGAGGATTTCTCACAACAGAAAGAATAAAGCTGTACATGGACTTATCCGTATTCTGATATAACTGGCGGAATGCCTCCTGATCGCCTCCGGCAATCTTTAAAAGAAGCTTCTCGTCACTCAGCCTCCCATAATCGTCAGGCCCCTCCAGGGCGGCAAACATCCCCATCAAAAACATGGATTTTGTTTCCTTTCTATTAGTTTAATGCACCAGAACCGTTTATTATTGCATGAGCTGTAAACTTTTTTCATCATATCTCACGCTTTTTAACAGCAGTCCCTCCGCCGGAGCCGTAAAACCGGCGTTTTCCCTGTCTTGCGATTCAAGCGCCTTCCTCACGGAATCGACAGTTCTCCTGTGAAGTCCGATCTCTATCAGCGTTCCCGTCAGAATCCTCACCATATTATAGAGAAAGCCGTTTCCCGTAAACTCCAGAAGCACACGGCTTCCGTCCCTGTGAATCTCGATTTTTCGAAGTTCCCGGACTGTGGACTTCTTCATCCTCTTTGCCGAACTGAACGCCCTGAAATCATGGCTTCCCAGAAGGAGCTTCGCTGCCTCTTTCATTGCCAAAAGATCAAGCTCCTCTCCCAGGCCATAGATATACTTTCTCTCAAACACATTTTTCCGGCCGGCCGTTTCGATCTGGTAGAGATACGTCTTTTCCACTGCGTTCAGGCGGCTGTGAAACCGCTCCGGAACCTCCATGGCACTGATGACTGCAATATCCTCCGGCAGATAACGGTTCAGATAGTCCATCACTGCGGCGGATACGCTTGATGCTTTTCCTCCATTTTCTTTCTTTTCCGGTGTTTTATCCACAAGTTCTTCCAGACAGCGTTCCTCTAACCGGAAGTTGGCTACCTGTCCCAGAGCATGAACGCCTGCGTCTGTGCGCCCTGAACCGTGAATCTCCACAGGTTCGCCTGCCAGTTTCTCCAGAACTGCTTCCAGCTTTCCCTGGATGGTATTTTTTGTATTGCCCTGCTTCTGCCAGCCGTCATATCGGCTTCCGTCATACTGAAGAACGATTTTTATATTTCTGTACACTGCCGTTTCTCCCTGCCTGCGCCGGAGCCCTCTTTTAAGGCTGCCTGACGCCTGTTGTTATGTTTCCCTGTATTTTCCAAATTATCCTCAGCCTTCTCTTTCTCCCTTTTTCATGAGATATGCCGCTGCCCTGAAAAAGCAGACGGCGGCGGCAGTTCCAAACAGCACACCGCTCATATCCAGCCACACATCGCTGATCTGGCCGGAGCGCCCCGGTGTGAAAAGCTGGATTGTCTCGTCCACAAACGGCAGAAACACGCTGAGGAAAAGCTGAAGCAGAACCCGGCATCTTCCAAAGCTCTGCACCTGGTTCAGGCTCTGTGTCAAAAGAACTCCCAGGACTGTGTACTCACAGAAATGAGCACATTTTCTGATAATATGGTCTGTCAGCCACAAAGCGCTGATCCCCGCACTGTCCAGCAGGCCGTGAACCAGCTCCAGGACAAAACCGCTCTCCTGAGATGAAATAGCAGCCGGGGTCATGGAATTGGAATATATAAACAGCACATAGCATACAAGGACTATGTGCCAGATACGAGTTTTCTTCATGTCATCGTTCTTCCCTTCTCTCCGCCTGCTTCTGGCTGTGCGGATACTCTTATCTTAAAATTTCATTATAGTACAGGCACTTTCGATTGTAAAGAATCTGTGGAGCTGCTCCTTCCCGCTTCCTCTTAATTTTATTTTACTATATGCCCCATTTTCTGGATATTCTATTCTTCAGCCGTTCTTATCTTTTGATCAAATTCCGTTTATTTGCTCAAAAATGTCAAATCGTCTTCTCTCACAAATTTCTTTTCTTTTTTCAGCCTCATTTCGTCCTTTTGACGGAGCTCATAAACACCCGATGAAACATCGTATTATCCCCTGTTTATAGACGAAAAATTGTTTTTGAAAAGGTACAAAAAATACGATTTCCGTTATTGACAATTTATTTTAGGGTGCTATACTGAGGGCAATCAAAGGGAACGTGCCTTTGATAAAACTTAGAAAAGCTGAGGGGTTCCCTCTGCAAAAACAGCATAATATTAAAAGCGAAAGGATGATTATCATGTCCAACAATGAGAAAAAGGATTTAGTTCATGAGGTAAACGTAGCTGCTTCTCTTTACAGCTTTAATACAGATACAAAAAAGGAAGAGGATGCACACGCACACCCGGCTGAGGATACCTTAGAGAGAGAACTGACAGACATCTCCCTGCTCTACAACCTGGAAAATAAATAAAAGACAGGCGTGAAACCGCTTCCTGTTTTAAACTGTTTCCGCTCAGAATACCGCAGCCAGTACCGGGCCTGCATGCAGCCTGGTTCTGGCTGCGGTATTTTCTTTTCTCCCGGTTCTATCTTCCCGCCGCCAGTTCTGCTTATTGGGAATACAATAATAGAACCGCGCGGCTGCTTTAAGCAGCCTTTTCCTCTGCGCGGCGTGCGCATCCCGCCCGGCAGGGCTTTTTGTATTATAGGAAATTCGGAGGAATTTCCTATAATACAAGAAAAACCCCTGAAAAATCAAGGGTTTCAAGCGGAGACGGTGGGATTCGAACCCACGTGCCGGGATGAACCGACAAACGCATTTCGAGTGCGCCGCGTTACGGCCTCTTCGCTACATCTCCAGTCTGTACCGCTGGCCTTCCAGCGGCATCTTTTGTATTATACAAAATTTTTCCCGGTTTGTCACCTGGTTTTACAGCTTTTTTGCCTTTTTCTTCTGTCTTCTCTACTCTCCGGAGCTGAAAAACTGATCAAGGCCGTCGGCAATTCCCAGAGCGATTCTGTCCTGGTACTCCTCCTGAGATAAAAGCAGCTCCTCCTGCTGGTTGCTCAGAAATCCAACCTCCAGAACCGTAACCGGAACCTGGCTCCAGTTTATTTCGCTGAGTGTATCTGTCTGCTGTACACCGCGGTTTCTGGCTCCTGTAGCCTGGCTGACGCTGCCCGAGATGCTTCTGGAAAGAGCGTAGCTTCTGCCGTATATGCCGCTGTTGTAGGGATTTCCCGATGACTGACAGGTGGCAAGGATACCTGATACGGATGTACTCTCCTGGCTGTGAGTATGGATGTGGACAAGGGCTCCTGCACCGCTTCGGTTGGCTATCTCCGCCCTCTCCGCGCAGCTCAGGTTGATGTCATTGCTCTCTCTGGTCATAATGACTGTATAACCTCTCTCTGTGAGAATCTGCTTCGCCTTCCTGGCGATCGACAGCGTCACATCACACTCTCTGAGTCCCAGAGAATTTCCCACAGCTCCGGCCGGCATTTTCTGCCTCTGGGAGAAAGAATCCGGCCCTGCCGGCTCCTTTGAGGTATTTTCCTTTCCCTGATGGCCTGCGTCCAGCACAACAATCCGCCCATTGGAGACTGGGATCACCGTCCCGTCAGAGGCCGCCATAACTGCCGCGTCGGCCGGCACAGCTCTTCCCTGCGGCGCATCAGCCTCCGGCACAGGCTCCTGTACGATTTTTTCCGGCTCCTGAACCTTCACATACTGGGACGCCACATAGCAGGTTCTTCCGTCATAGAGTACACGGCTCCACTCTTCATTTTTTCCGGTCCTTTCAAGCACCTCTCCTGCCTGAAGCTGCGTAATGATACGGCTTCCCGTCTGGCTTTCCGCCCTCAGATTAACTCCGTTTTCCTGAACGGTCACCAGATCCTCTGTATCCGCAAAACCATTGGAGGTAGTCAGGGCGCTGTCCAGCTGATCAATCTGCGGCTTGCCATCCCCGGAAACAGCCTGACCCTCTGCCTGGCTGCCGGCTCCGCCCGCAACTGCGTCGCTCAGATAAAGCTCCTGCTTCTCTCCTTCTTTTTCCTGCCCTTCTGCAGCCTCGGCTGCCATAAGTTCTGCAGTAGTCTCTGCCTGTGCCTCCTTCAGTACCGCCGTCTTATCTGAAAAAATCCTGAAGCCCTCTCCCAAATAAAACCCTCCGGCGCAGAGACAGACAGCAAGCAGAGCTGCTGCTGCCAGGCCATATGCCAAATCTCTTTTGGGTCTTTTGCCTCGTCCGGGCCTTGCCCCCTGCATAATTTTAACCTTACGCCCCTGGTTCGCCGTCCGCCCTGCAGCGGCCGACCGGCCAAGGCTCAGACTCTTTGAAGGCCTGCTTCCCAGTCCTGACTTCCTGTCAGAAATAAGGCTGCGGAGGGCTTCCAGCTTCTGTACAGGGAATCTGGCGCCTCCTTTTTTCCTCTCTGCATTTTTTACATTGCGGCGGGATCTTCCTCTCTGCTTTTCACTCTGATTCTGAATCATAGGATGGTACCTCCTCCAGCCACATATTCCCCGTCGTACAGCACAACGGCCTGTCCCGGCGTGATGGCTCTCTGAGGCTCGTCAAATACACATTCCGCCAGGTCACTGCCTATTTCCCTCACTGTGCAGGGTGCTCCCTTGTGGCCATAACGGATTTTGGCGATGAAGCGGTGCTCCTCTCCGTGAAGCCCGTCCACTGCCATCCAGTTGATCCGGTTAAACCGCAGCGTTCTGGAAAATACATCACTGTTCTCCCCGATCACCACCTCGTTGGTCTCCGGACGGATTTCGACCACGAAAACAGGATGGCCCATGGAAAGGTTTAAGCCCTTTCTCTGGCCCACCGTGTAGTGAGTGATCCCTTTGTGGCGTCCTAAAACATTTCCCTGCAGATCCACAAAATTTCCTTCCGGAAGCTCCTTTCCTATGTCCTCCATGATAAATTTGGCATAATCATTGTCAGGGATAAAACAGATCTCCTGGCTGTCGGGTTTGTGGGCCACTCTCAGGTTCAGCTCCTGCGCCATCTTCCGAATCTCGTCCTTCGTGTACTCGCCCACAGGCATGAGTGTGTGGGCGAGCTGCTCCTGGGTGAGATTATAGAGGGCGTAGGTCTGATCCTTGGCTGCTGTGGCAGATTTTTTCAGGGCATAGCGGCCATTTGGCAGCTTCTCAATCCTGGCATAGTGGCCTGTGGCAATGTAGTCCGCTCCTATTTCCAGACTCCGTTTTAAGAGGGACTCCCATTTCACAAACCGGTTGCAGGCAATGCAGGGATTTGGAGTGCGGCCTCTTAAGTACTCAGCCACAAAGTAATCCATGACGTTCTCCCTGAACTCTTTTTTAAAGTTCATCACATAATAGGGGATGGCGAGATCCTCCGCCACCCTTCTGGCGTCGTCCACCGCGCTGAGTCCGCAGCAGCCGCCGTTCTCTTCCACAGCTTCCGGTTCCTCATCCTGCCAGATCTGCATGGTCACGCCGATCACGTCATACCCCTGTTTTTTCAAAAGCCAGGCAGCCACGGAGGAGTCAACTCCTCCTGACATGCCTACCACTACCTTCTTTTTCTCCATGGTGATTAGTACTCTTCTTCCTCTTCTTCTTCACCGATATCAGACTTTGGCTTCTCAAGGCCTTCGATCTTGATTCCGTTCTTCTCAGCATAGTCCCAGAGTGCAGCGTGAATAGCCTCCTCTGCCAGCAGGGAGCAGTGAACCTTCACCGGCGGAAGCCCGTCAAGCGCCTCCATAACGGCCTTGTTTGTCACCTGCATGGCCTCTTTAATACTCTTGCCCTTCACAAGCTCTGTGGCCATACTGCTGGTGGCAACGGCTGCTCCGCAGCCGAAGGTCTTAAACTTCACATCCCGGATAATCTGGTTCTCGTCAATGTCCAGGTAAATTCTCATAATGTCTCCGCACTTGGCGTTTCCAACGGTTCCCATTCCGCTGGGGTTCTCTATCTCTCCCACATTTCTGGGATTCTGAAAGTGGTCCATAACTTTCTCTGAATACATAGTATTTCTCCTGTCTTTTCTGTCATACTGTTTTCGTGTTTCTGCATACGCTCACGTTCCTGCTGCAGTCTGCCGTCCTTCTCTGTCAGGCTGTGCTGCAGCAGGCTGAAATTTTTCTAAGGCCAAAGCAGCTTGGCCAGACCGTGCCTGACAGGCCGGTTTCCCGGCTGCCTGTTTCTACCGCCGCTATCTCTGATGCTTGACAAAGTCCTCGTAGAGCGGGGACATGGAGCGCAGTCTCTCCACAATCTTTTTGATGCTCTCCACGGTATAGTCAATCTGGTCCTTTGTGATCTCGTCGTTTAAGGTGAGCCTCAGAGAGCCGTGGGCAATCTCGTGAGGCAGGCCGATGGCGAGAAGCACGTGAGACGGATCCAGGGAGCCTGAGGTGCAGGCGGAGCCGCTGGAGCCGCAGATCCCATCCATATCCAGCATAATCAGAAGAGATTCTCCCTCAATAAACTGGAAGGCAAAATTCGCATTGTTGGAGAGGCGCTCTGTAGGATGCCCGTTAAGCCTTGTGTAGGGGATTTCCTTCATCACTCTGGCGATCAGGTAGTCCCTCATCTCCTTCTCCTTTTTGGTGCGCTCTTCCATGGAAGCCATGGCAAGCTCGCAGGCCTTTCCCAGTCCCACAATTCCGGGTGTGTTCTCTGTGCCTCCGCGGCGCTTTCTCTCCTGTGCTCCTCCGTGAATGAAAGAGCGCGATTTCACGCCGGTTCTGATATATAAAAATCCGATTCCCTTCGGCCCGTTAAATTTGTGTCCGCTGGCGCTCAGCATATCTATGCCGCACTCGTCCACATCAATCGGAACATGGCCGAAAGCCTGGACAGCATCTGTGTGGAACAGAATTCCGTGTTCCTTGGCAATGGCGCCTATCTGGCGGACAGGCTCAATGGTTCCGATCTCATTGTTCGCAAACATGATGGAGATTAAAATAGTTTCCGGCCGAATTGCCTTTTTAAGCTCCTCTAACTTTACAACGCCGTTCTCATCCACGTCCAGGTATGTCACCTCAAAGCCGCGCTTTTCCAGGTACTCACAGGTGTGGAGAATGGCGTGATGCTCAATCTTTGAAGTAATAATGTGGTTTCCCTTCGCCCGGTAGGCCTCGGCCGTAGCCACTAACGCCCAGTTGTCGGACTCGGTTCCCCCTGCTGTAAAATAAATCTCGTTCGTCTTTGCGCCCAGAGCCTTCGCGATAGTCTCCCTTGCGTGGGCAATCGCCTTCTTAGGGCCCGAGGAAAAATCATAGACAGAGGATGGATTTCCATACTGCTCTGTAAAATAGGGAAGCATAGCCTCCACTACCTCCGGCCTGGTCTTTGTGGTGGCCGCATTGTCGAGATAAATCAACTGTTTCATTTTAAATCCGCCTTTCGTCTTATTTTGTAGGAATAAAGGTAAAAGCTTCATCTACGTTTACTATTATAAAGGAAATTTTGCGAAACACAAGTAGTAATAATTCTTGTTTATAAAAATATAATACTATTAATTCCCCAGGTTCGGAGCTTTTATGAAAAAAAATCCACTGATTGCCGGCACTCTCCTGCTGACGGCTGCCGGCTTTTTAAGCCGGATTCTCGGCTTTTTCTACCGGATCTTTCTCTCACGGGCCGTAGGGGCCGAGGGACTCGGCATTTATCAGATGGTATTTCCTGTCCATTCGGTTGCATTTGCCCTGTGCTGCGGGGCTATCCAGACCTCAATCTCCCGTCTGGTGGCCAGGGATGCCGGCTCCGGAAAGGCTTCTCTCCGGACAGGACTTATCATTTCCCTGTCTTTATCAGGGCTTCTTGCGGGACTTATCTGGCAGTTCGCTCCGTTTATCGCCCGCTTTGTCCTCTTAGAGCCGGCCTGCGAGCCGCTTTTGCCGGTCATGGCCCTGTCCATTCCCTTTTCCTCCATCCACGCCTGCATCTGCGGCTACTATTATGGTATGAAGCGCACTGCCGTTCCGGCACTCTCCCAGATGTTCGAGCAGGTCATCCGCATGAGCGCCGTCTTTCTGATGGTACAGGTCCTGACGGCAAACGGAGAGCCTGTAACGGTGTCTGTGGCGGTCTGGGGCATGTTTATCGGCGAAGCTGGATCGGCTGTGTACAGCTATCTGGTTTATGCAGTGAAAGACAGGAATAACGGCAGACGGCCGCAGGCTCAGAAACATGCAAAGAGAAGGCGCCATAAAAGCGAATCTTCCTCTTTTGTCCCCTCAGCCGGTTTTCTCGCCACAGCGGTCCCCCTCATGGCCATGGCAGTGCCTCTCATGGGAAACCGGCTGATTTTAAACTGCCTTCAGAGCCTGGAAGCAATCTTTGTCCCAAACAGACTGATTGAATTTGGGCTGAACCACTCAGATGCCCTGAGTATGTACGGCGTTCTGACAGGAATGGCTCTCCCCTTTATTTATTTTCCCTCTGCCATCACCAACTCTCTTTCCGTCGTCCTGCTCCCCACTGTAGCCGAAGCCCAGGCTCAGGAAAACACGGCCCGGATTGAAAAAACAATTTATATGGCTCTGCGCTACAGCCTGTACATGGGAATTCTCTGTGTAGGACTTTTCGTCCTCTTCGGGCCGGAGCTTGGAATGACCGTATTCCAGAACACCGCTGCCGGGGACTATATCCGCATTCTGGCCTGGCTCTGCCCGTTCATGTACATCTCCACCACCATGGGCAGTATCTTAAACGGCCTCGGAAAAACCTCCTCCGTCTTCGTTCACAACGCAGTTTCCATGCTTCTCAACCTGTCCTTCGTGGTGTTTGGAATTCCCCATATGGGAATGAGGGCTTACTTCTATGGACTCCTGCTCAGCGAGCTTCTGCTGGCCCTTCTGCACATTGTGTGCCTGAACGGCGAGGTGAGAGTTCCCATGAGAGCCGGCGAGATGATTGTAAAGCCCTGCCTGTGCCTGGCCGTGGCGGTGGGAATTTTGTATGCTCTGGAGCCTGTGACTGCCTGGATGAAAGCCTCGGAGATGAACGGGTTCGTGCAGCTGGCAGCAAAGGGAGGCGTGATCTGTGCAGCATACGGAGGGATGCTCTGGGTGGTGCATGAGGGAAAAAGAGAGAAAGGGTAAAAGGAGTCCTTTTCGCCGCAGTGCGATCCCCGCGGATGACGTATAATTAATTTCTCAAAATCAATTTCATAAAAATAGACATGGTCTATAACCGTTTGGTAAAATTAAGTCACCACAACCAAATCTATCAAAGGAGGCTATAAAACCATG